>NZ_CP025116.1:2337500-2637500 GCF_002831625.1 Nonlabens sp. MB-3u-79
TAGATGTTCTGGTACTTAATATGCTGCGTATAGAAACTCATGCCACACACCTTAATCTAGAAGAAGCATTAGAATTAGTAAGGGAATTGCAACCTAAACGTACTTACTTTACACATATAAGTCATCACCTAGGTTTTCACGATGAAGTGCAAAAAACACTTCCTGAAAACGTGTTTTTGGCATACGATAACCTTAAAATCATATCAAATTGATAAAAAGTTTTTATTTATACCTGTTTATTTTTGCCTCTTTAATTGCACTAGTCATCTACGTTAATGGTAGGAAATACCAAGAAAAACTAGAAGGCCAAGTACAAAGTCTTAGAAAAGAGCTTTATGAAACAGATCAAGAGCGTAAAGAGGCACTGTCTATAGAAGTAAAAGCCGATTATGAAAATTCTGTTTTTTCCTTAAAAGGAAATCCTGAAGCAGAAAATTATTTGTACAACATAGGATTAGAACCTTCTGAAGTTGAGGCGATCGTTAGAGATCAATTGCTAGAACTCAATATCAAGGAAGGTGGTAATCCATTAGTTCCTTATATAGGTCAAGGTCGTGGTTTTAGAATCAACGATACCAAGTTTATCAATCATAAATGGGTGCTCGCTAACTTTACTGATAACGACCGCTGGGGTGATGTTATGATACGATATAACATCAATACGAAGAAAGAGGTAGAGATGGAAACGATTAAAGCATTGTTGTTTGATAAGAATACCAACAATTAATCCAATCTGTAAATTCTAACCTTTCGCTTCTTAATTTTGCTATTATTAAGTTGCTGTGTTAAATCGTAAGCCTTTTCAAAAGGGACTGCGACAAAGGCACAATCTTGCTTTAATTCAATTTCGCCTAATTCGTTTTTGTCTAGATTTCCTTGTTTAAAGAACAGTCCCGCGATGTCACCTTTAGAAATTTTATCTTTTCTACCGCCAGAAATAAATAATGTTTCCCACTTTTGTTGATGGTTGACTTTTAATCGCTCCGCATATTCTAAAGGTGTACTTTCTCCTATATAATCAGGAAGTGGGTGTTTCTTATTGTGTAAGATATAAGCGGTTCCATCAGCATGCATTCTAGCCGTACGACCGTTTCTATGGGTGAATTCTTCTTTGTGGAATGGAAGTTCGTAATGAATAATAAAATCCAATTCAGGCACGTCTATTCCACGAGCAGCCAGATCTGTTGCTAGTAATAGTTGGTGTGTACCATTTCTAAATTTGATCAAGGCACGCTCGCGATCTCGTTGTTCTAGCCCACCATAAAAAACAGAATGAGAAATATCTCGGCTTTTTAGAAACTCGCTCACTTCTTCAATAGAATCTTTGAAATTGCAAAAAATGATCCCATTCCCGTTATCGGTACGCGCAATAATTTGCTCTAGATTGATAAAACGGTTCTTAGAGTCAGAAGCCATGGTTTTAATCTGAAGCACACTATCCGTCTTCTTCTCAAACTTCAACACTTGGGGATCCTTCAATCCTACAAAAACGGGAATGGCCACTTTAAAAGTAGCAGATGTAAGTATATTACGTCCTACATGAGGTAAAGAACCTACTATTTCCTTCATCTCTTTCTCAAATCCGGTCTCCAGAGATTTATCAAATTCATCGAGAATTAAGGTCGTTATAAACGATGGGTCAAATGATTCCCTTCTTAAATGGTCAGCTATTCTTCCTGGAGTTCCTATTAGAATAGTAGGGGTGTGTTGTAAATCTTCTTTGTCTTTTGCCCCTGCGCGCCCGCCGTAAATAGCATTTGCTTTATAACCAGTCCCCATTTCTCTAATCACTTGCTCTATCTGTATGGCAAGCTCGCGAGAAGGAACTAAAATTAAGGTTTGAACTTCTGTAAGCTCTGGATTTAATAATTCGATTACTGGAAGAAGAAATGCGAGTGTCTTTCCTGTACCTGTAGGTGAGATGATTACGGTATCTCTATGATTAGTTATGGCTTCATGCGCTTGCAATTGCATGTCGTTTAAAGAAACAATCCCTAGTTTATCCAGAATTTGTTGTTGAGATTTGATAGAATTGTTCATGGATCACATTTTAATTAACATCTAAATTACTGGCCTAAAACTCGTTTCTCGAGCCACTCCTTCATGTCGTAGAAATTATCTCTAGAAATACCGTGTCCTATGGGATACTCTTTGAAGACATAATCGGCGTGGATTTTTTCCAGGAGCAGAGGGGCCTGTTTTGCCCATGCAAAAGGGATGACTTGATCTTGGGTTCCATGAGAAATGAAGTAGTTGGTTTTGATCTCGCTTTCGCGAAAGCGTGCTTCTAATCCATCTTTTCCTGCGATTAAATCTTCATTAATATAACCACTCATCGCGACTAGGTTACGCAATAATCCTGGATGAGAAAGGCTTAAGCCGTAAGCAAGAATAGCTCCTTGACTAAAACCTAGCACATTCATGTTATTAGGATCAATAGAGTAGGTAGCCTTCAATTCCTCTAAAAAACTAGTAATTTTTAACATACTTTCTCTAGCTTGATCGTCATCGCTAAACTTACCGCCAGAAGCATCAAAATTGATGGCATACCATGCAGCTCCTTGTGGAGGCATCTCGTAAGGGGCACGGGCTGAAACTATAAAGATGTCTTCACTCAGCTCTGGCGCAAAGGAAAATAAGTCCTCTTCATTACTTCCATAACCGTGGAGCAGTAGGAGCAATGGAGCGTTTTCCTTGCGAGCAGGTCGCGTGATATGGGATAAAGTAAGTGATGTATGCAAAGTAATTATTTAATAAAAGTGAACCATTTCTGGAAGTATTTCCCTATAAATGGCAGTAAATCTTGTTGATTGCGTAGGCTACTGATCAGGCCTAATAAGGCGAGCAACACCATTAAAGTAATGATAAGCAATGGTAGTAATAGTTGGTCTTTTGGAATGTTATCTGCAAATACAGAAACCACTACCGCAATGATAGCTATACCAAACATTTGACGGATATGGAAGCTGGCAAATTTGTTTCCTTTATTGTAATTGAGAATGATAGCTACTCCAAAAACAGCAATGAAAACCATCAAGTGCAGGTATAAAAACACCGAACTGGCATAAGCAATAATCGCTATGTTTTTAGCAGGAGGGTTATCTTTCATTCCAAATCACTTTTTTATTGTTAATGATTCCGATAACTGTTCCTTTCATGGGTTTTCCTAGAAATGCAGAGTTCTTAGAAGTAGAAACAATATGACGTTTTTCAAAGGTATAGCTTGTTTCTGGTTCAAAAAGGGTCAAATTAGCTATTTGTCCTTCTTTTATTTGAGGTGTTACTTGATTAAAGACTTGGTAACCATTGGTCAATAATTCAATAGTTGTGGCCAGATCTGTCAGTTGATTCAGAACACCAAATGCACTTTCTAAGCCTATGGTTCCTGCAGTTGCATGGTCAAATTCTAGGTCTTTATGTTCTATGGTTAGTGGTGTGTGATCACTGGTAACAACGTCGATCACTCCTGAAGTTAGAAATTTTTGAAGCTGTTTGACTTCTTTCTCATCTCGCAGCGGTGGCTGTATTTTAAAGTTCGCATCAAAAGTTTCTAGTTCATTACTTGATAGGGTCAAATGATGAATGGAAACACTGCAAGTCACATTTTGAGCGGTCTTTTTATATTTTTTGATCAGTTTTAAACCTTCTACGGTGCTTACGGTAGGAATGTGTAATCTTCCTTTGGTATAGGTAGCGATTCTTAAATCTCTCGCTATTTGAAGCTCTTCGGCAAGGCTAGGCATGGACTTGATTCCTAGGTTAGTAGTTACGGGATCTTCATTGACCATTCCTTTTCCAGCGATGTCTTTATTTTGAGGAAATGACTGCACTACAGCGTTAAAGGAGGATGCGTATTGCAATCCTACTTTCAACAGGTTGGCATTAGTCACTTCCTGTTTGTAGTCGTAGAAGGAAACAGCACCAGCTTCTTGCATATCGTACAATTCGGCCAGGTGTTCCCCATTTTGATTTAAAGTAAAAGAGCCCACTGGCAAGATGCTTACTGCCTGATGTGCGGTTACGTTTTTCAAATATTTGATTCCCGATTGATCTTGCGGGTTAGGTTGATTGTTAGGATTCAACATGATGGTGGTAAAACCACCTGCTGCGGCAGCTTTAACTCCATTTTCTAGTGTTTGGCGTTCTTCAAAGCCAGGTTCTCCAAGACTGACACTTGTATCGATCCATCCTTTGGAGACATGCAAATTTGCAGTCTCAATGATTTTGGCATTTTCTTCTTTTAAAGAAACACCTATTTTTTCAATCTTCCCATTTTTAATGAGCAGATCTCTTTTTTTGCCGTTTAAATCAGAACTGGCATCGACGATAGTCACATTTTTAAGTAGTATCATTTTACAAACTTTAAAATCAATAATTCACAAATTAGGAAGAATAAAGCTCCCATGACAAAAAACTTCCACAAAGAAAGGATATTTTCTTCCTGACTGAGTTTGTAAAGTAAATCATCAATAGATGCTGAAAGGTTATTACCTAAATCAGCATTTGAATAATATTCTAACTTGTTCTCTTGACGTTTTGCATTGAAGCTTAGTGTAGAGATTTTTTGTTCTTTAATTTTTACATTATAGTTTCCTGCAATAGATAATTCATTTCCAGCAGTGACGAGCACATAACTATCAAAGGCTTGTTGTCTAGGAATCACTTCAGAGGAATCGTTGGAAAGGCTTAAAATATCGTCCTGATTTACGTTCGTATTTACAGCGATAGTGTTGTTGCTATCTAGCTCGTAATACAATTGAGGAATAGGCAAGGCATTTACAGCCATGTTATAAAAAACAGGAACAATAAGCGGCGAATTCTGAAAGTTACTGTTCTCTATATTGAGGCTTGCTGTAAAGAAATAAGTAGTGTTGTCTTTATATAGGAAGCTACTTCCATCGTCATATTTAAGTATAGGATCTATAGCGTTTGTAGTTTTTAAAACACTAGTAACATTAGGGTACTGGAAGTTGGAAACTTGTTTATTAAAAACACCTTTAAACAAAGGGTGATTGAAATTGATCTCTGTAATTTTTTTAGAAAAATCGTTGTATTCTAATCCGTTCAAGCCTATGTTTTGATATCCAGAAGGTTTTTTGGAAGGAATGACGACCATATAACCACCGTTGCTGGTTAATTTATTTAACTCTTCACTAAGACCGGTAGGAATGTTACTCATTTCATTAATGATAACGATGTTTTGATTTTTGATCAAATTATAATTGACATCCCTTTCTGCTACGCTGATGTACTCAAACTGTTCCCCTTTATAAAGTCGGTCTAGAAAACTAGAGTCGGCGCCATTGATACTTAAAACCTTGATTTTTTCCTTTTTACCCGTACTTATAAAAATCTCATTGTCCAATGAGATTCCTTTATCATCTATATAAATCCTTCCTTGAATAGGCTCATCAGTCTCTATTTCAAAATGAGCTGTTCCAGATTGATTTTCTAAAAGAACCGATGTTTTTGCCAATAAGATAGTGTTATTTTCAAAAGATAAAGTTACAGGTTGCTCCACTTTATAATTAGCACTTAAGCCTACTTGAAGTTTTAAATTTTCACCAGATTGGCTCTCTATAAAAACGGTATCAATAGATATGTTATTGATTTCTTGTGGCTCTAACTTTACAAGTTCTCTTTTTACATTTTGTAAGGGCGCTGGAAATTGTTCTCCAGCACTATTTTGAAAATCGGAGATGAAGATCATTTCTTTTACAGCATTCTTATTTTGAAGTAAGGAAGAGGCTTTAAGTTGTACTTGATCAAAGGGGAGTGCTACGGTAGAATAATTATTGGAAAGCAGCTCATTAGTAACTTGCTGTCTGTTGGTATTTGCAAAGACTTGATCATTTGTAAATAGGGTAAAGACTTTATCTGCTGGTATTTTTTCTAGAAGCTGACTGGTAGCGTTTTTATATAAGGCTCCGTTTTCACCTTTTAATTCCATGGAATAAGAATTATCAAGATAGATAGCGGTTTGCTTTTCTTGAGTAGCGGTGGTGCTTCCCGGTAAAAAGGGTTGTGCAAAAGCCATAACTATACAGGCAATAGCGGCACAACGAGCTAACAAAGTCAACCATTTTTTTAACTGACGACTTTTTCTAGTTTGAGTAATTAAAGGTTGGAGGAAAGCAACATTAGAAAAAGATACTTTATTAAACTTTCTAAGCTGAAAAAGATGAACAATAATAGGAACTATAAGAAAAAATAGACCGTAAAGTATTATTGGGTTTTTAAATAACATCTATCATAATTGCAGTCCAAAGATACTGCCTTTGCTTAAAAAAGCACTTATTTTTTGACGGTAAATGTAAAAGTAGTTCCAGAGTTGATTTTGGAATCGCATTTGATGGTTCCACCCAGTTTGTCTACAAGAATTTTAACAGTAGAAAGCCCTATACCGTTACCTTTTTTACCAGATCGATCTGTTTGATTTAATGTGGTAAATAATTTAAAAATATCTTCTTGTTTATCTTTTGGAATACCTATACCATTATCTTTTACACTGATTTTATAATATTTAGGGGTTACAGCTGCTGTAACTTGAATAACAATAGTCTCTTGGTCGTTGTATTTAATACTGTTCCCTATAAGGTTTAATAAGACTTGTTCAATAGCAGCACTGTTACTGTTAATGATAAGATTATCTTCAGGAAACATGAGTTGTATATCATCCCTAAGCCCAACCATTTCTTCCACTTTTTCAATAATAGAATTAATATCAAACTCTTCTTTGTCATCGATGGCTAATAGGTCACTTTCATAATAGCTTAAAATATTATCTATGTAATCACTCATAGAAAAAGCCGTGTCTTTAATAGAATGAAGATAACGTTTACCATCAGTATCTAATCGACCGCTGTATTTTTCAGACAGAAGATCGGTCGTAAGAATCATGCTTGCTAGGGGCATTTTCATGTCATGAGACACGACCCTAGCAAAGTTCTTGAGCATCTCATTATTTTCTTCTAACAACCTAGATTTTTCCTGGAGTTCTATATTGGTCTTGTTGAGCATTAACTGCCTCATTATAAGGTCAGCGATCATCTCTAGAGATTTCTTCTGTTCTGTATTTAATGTATGTGGTTTATCATCGAGGACACAGACTGTTCCTAAAGGTAAATTATGCTCGTCTTTTAATTGCACACCTGCATAAAACCTAATATTGTCATCATTTTTTAAGTATGGATGGTCTTGAAGTTCCCTAGTTTTATAAACATCCTCTACGTAGAAAAAGTCATTATCATTTGCAGTCGCATGCGCACAAAAACTAAATTCTCTTGGGGAATTATCTAATTGAAGTCCGCTTTGAGATTTGAACCATACCTCATCTTTATGGACAATAGAAATTAAACTTTTCGGTACATTAGTGAGCTTACAAGCTAACTCCGTGAGTTCATCAAGCACCTTTTCTCGTTTGGCATCGATATGAAATGATTCTAAATAAGCAAGACGCTCCACTTCACGAGGATGTAAGGAAACTTTGGCCATTAGGGCATTTTAATGTTTTCACAAAATTAACAAAAAAACTCTTAATTTTATGCTATAATTCTTTAAAAGCCCCTAATCCAAAAAGAGCAAAATCATATTTAATAGGATCTTTAGGGTCAAAACTCCTAAGCACTTTGTCCAGTTCGGCAACGGCTTTGGCATCGTTTTGTTTGCGTTTAAGCAGTTTTAGTTTACGAGCGACATTCCCGGTGTGTACATCTAATGGTAGTGATAAAGCGCTCATAGGGATGGAGTTCCATATGCCAAAATCTACACCAGCATTGTCTTTTCTCACCATCCAGCGCAGGAACATGTTGATGCGTTTTGCACTACTATTTTTCATGGGGTCACTGACGTGTTTTTGGGTGCGTGGCAAGTGATCTACCTCAAAGAAGCTGGTTTTAAATTGGGAGATGGCTTCTTGCAAATTTGCTTTTTCCTGATACGCTTTCGCGAAAGCGTGCTCTAAACCATCATGCTTCTTTTCTAAATGCTGCAAGGATCGCATAAAGGTCTTGCAATCTTCACTGTTAAAAGTGCGGTGTACAAAACCATCAAATCTATCCAAGTCACTTTCTTCGTGGTTTCTTATAAAGTCTGCTGGAGATTGATCTAGGAGCGTCATCAATTTATGAGCATTATTGATAATGGACTTGCGATTTCCCCAAGCAATGGTGGCTACAAGAAAGCTTGCTATTTCTATATCCTTTTTATCAGTAAAAAGATGCGGTATCTGAATAGGATCGTGAGGGATAAAATCTGGAGTGTTGTATTGCTCGACTTTTGCATCGAGAAATTCCTTAAGTTCTTTTCGGTTCATATGAAACCTGTTTTATTTTAAACTAATGCTTACAGAAATTTACCATCACTCATTACCAGCTTGCGGTCTGCTAGGTCTGCGAGTTCTTCATTATGGGTAACAATAACAAAAGTCTGATTGAATTCTTTTCTCAATTGAAAAATCAATTCATGAAGGTCATGAGCTGTGGCGCTATCTAGGTTTCCTGTAGGTTCATCAGCAAAGATGACCTTGGGATTATTGATTAAAGCTCTTGCTACAGCAACGCGTTGTTGTTCACCACCAGAAAGCGCCCCAGGCTTGTGATCCATACGATCAGATAATTTGAGATAGGAGAGGAGTTCTTTAGCTCGTTTATCAGCTACAGATTTATCAGTGTTTGCTATGTAAGCCGGGATGCAAACGTTTTCTAAAGCTGTAAACTCCGGTAATAATTGATGAAACTGGAATATAAAGCCAAGGGATTGATTTCTAAATTTATTAAGCTGTTTACCACTCAGTTTCATAATATCGGTGCCATCTATTTCTAGGCTGCTGCCGGTTTTCATGTCTGGTTTTTCTAAGGTACCTAGAATGTGTAATAAGGTGGTCTTACCTGCGCCAGAACTCCCTACAACACTAACTATTTCACCAGCTTTAATTTCTATATTTACGCCTTTAAGAACTTGTAAATCACCAAAACTTTTATAAATCTGTACTGCTTTAATCATAATAACAAAGTAATGGGTTTTTAGGCTTTAAACCATCTTTTTGCATCATTAAAGTCAAGGAAATAAGTAACTCGTAAGGACAGATTGTGTCGAGATGGTTGAGTAAACAAGTCTTCCAGGCTGTCTTGAAAGGCTATATCTCCTTGATTATCAAAGTTAAATATGCTATTTCGGTATAGTAAAGTAGCTTCACTACCTGGGGCAAAACGCCATCGGTAGGAAAGGTCTAGATTCCAAACATTAAAATTAGCGTCTGGGTCAAAGTTGTTTGTCAAGGTGTAATCGGTTGGAATGGTAGTACCATTGGAATCGAGTTCTTTAAAATCTCGACTGAATGTTGCTCGAGACCAAAAATTTCTAAAAGACAAGCTCAGTGCTTGCTTGTTGTTAAAATTATAGGTTCCAGACACTCTGTTTTCTACCGAGTGTGTATGACGTCTGCTTACTATAGGATTATTGTCTACGTCTTTATCCACATAGCTGATACGATTGTCATTTTTGTCCCATGACAGTCGATATACAAGCAAGAATTTATCTGAGAACCTATACCTAGGACTTATATTGAAATTATAACTTTCTTCTAAATCGTTAAATCGTTTTAACCAGCTCATTCTGATGTCGGTTGCAAATTTCTTACGATAATCTGTCGAGAAAGAACCTCCCGAATAATAGGCAGGTTCGTATCTCACGACTTGTCCTGTTTGACGAGCTTCAAATTGATTTAAATTTCTGGTAAAGAATTTGAAATCGCCACCGAATGCCAGACGTTCTCTAGTAGTGAAGGATGGGTTGATATTGTACTCACTATCTGTGTGTAAATCTGGATCGATCTGCCTTCTATGTCTTATTCTAAAGTCTACATCGTACCTGTTGAAAATACCAACAGGAGTAAATTGATTGTAACTCAAGTCAGCGGCAAAGGTTTGTGTATTGTTTTGAAAATTACGTCCTAAATCGTTAGGATTCCAATTTTTATCCCGGTAGAAGTGTGCTAGACTAGGTCTCCATCTGCCAGTGGTTTTACGCCATCTCGCTTCACTGGCCACACCAGTTTCAGTTCCCCTAGGAGTAAAACGATTACTCATTTTTAATTCTGCTCTGTAATTATTGGAAGCGTTTTTATCATTGTGATCGAGTACTAATGCATTAACTACCGCATCTGTAAAGCTTCCATTTCTCATCGTACTTGCTGTAGATAATGCAATAGAACTGTTTTTACTGAATTGCTGGTCCAGAATAAACATGTTGTAATTCGTAAAGGGTTCTGTAATTTCTGTACGGCGCTCGTTATTGAGTAAGTTTTCTATAGTAGCTTCTGTCTTTCCGGTTATGGCATTTAAAAAACCTATGCCTAACCTATCTTTTGTTCTTCCCGTAATTTTCACAGCATTGAGCAATTGTGCGCTATTGGGGTTATCTATAACGTCTTCATTTTCTAATAGAGCAAGGTTTCCAAAACCACTAGGTGTCTGTCCTATTCTACGTGAGAAGAAGATTCCTCCTTTATTAAACAAATCTATTCCTTCATTAAAAAAGGCTCTGTTTTCTCCAAAGGTTTGTTCAAAGGGCCCTAAATTAAGAACAACTTGATCAAAAGCCACTTGACCAAAATCTGGAATCAAAGTCGCGTCAAGAGTGAAGGCATCGTTGATCCCGTATTTAACATCCATTCCGGCACTGTACTTCGTTGTACTTACTCCATTAAAATTATCATTAACTATGGTGGTGTACGGATAAAGATTTAATCGTAATGGCGGGTTGATCTTTTCTACGCCTGTCATCAAAGCATCGTATTGTGTGGCTATTCCTTTGGTAATGTCTATGAAGTCATAAGAGTACTCTTCATTCAAAGCACGTATTCTTCTAAAAATTTGAAAGCTCCAGTCTTGTTTTTCTATTTCTGGAAATCTCAATGTTCTATAAGGAATTTTCATTTCCACAAACCACCCAAGTTTATTAATGCTCGTCTCTGATTTAAAAACAACATTATAACTAAAGTCATCTCGATTACCTTCAGTAATGGCATCACCTAACGCGTTGGCACTAGTGGCAAAAAACTTCGTTTGATTGATTTGGTTGTTATAAGTATTTAAATAAAACCCAAACACATCTGCTTGAGCATTTATTTCATCTCTTTGAGAAAATTGTCTCGGTATACTTTCTGGATTGTTGTCATAAAGAAATGCGGCAACATAAAGAGCATCATCATCATAAGCAATTTTAAACTCTGTTTTATGGGTGTCTCTTTCTTTTTGACCATTGGTAGGCTGGACCATCACAAAATTACCTCCTGTGGGAATAGCATCCCAAAACTTTTCAAATGGCTCCCCATCGATATCAGGTGCCGTACTTACTCGAGTAGCTTTATACACTTTTCTCTTGATATCAAGAGTGTCTTGAGCTATTTGTGATTCCGCTTTCGCGAAAGCGAGAACTAAAACCAACCAGGTGAAAATGAATTTAAATTGCATAAAGAGATCTGAAAAAGGCAAAAATAACTTGTTTAACAAACCATTTCATTAAAGGCATGTTAATTAAAAAAAAGATACATATATGTGGGTTAAATTGCTAAAAAAAAACAAAATGGACAAAGCAATTTTTGCGGGAGGATGCTTCTGGTGCACAGAAGCGGTTTTCCAAAGAGTAAAAGGAGTAGAGCAAGTGAAATCAGGTTTTTGTGGTGGGCATATTAAAAACCCTCCTTATAGAGAAGTATTGCAAGGAAGAACAGGTCATGCAGAAGCTATAGAGATCACCTATGATTCTGAAGTGGTATCCTATAAGGATTTAGTAGCTGTATTTATGGCAACTCATGATCCTACTACCTTAAATAGGCAAGGTTATGATGTGGGAACACATTATCGCAGTGCTATATTTTACCTTAATGATCAACAAGAAAATACGGCTAGAGATTATATTAAAAATCTAGAAGACAAAGGTGTTTATACAGAGCTATTAGTTACGGAGGTAGCTCCAGCAACGGTCTTTTATCCAGCAGAAGATATTCATAATGAATATTATAACAATAATAGGGAACAAGGATACTGTCAGGTAATCATAGACCCTAAGATCAAGAAATTAATGACAGGTTTTAAAGAATTGGTCAAATAAAAAAAGCTCCTTAACAGGAGCTTTTTTTATGAAAAGTGATCTATATCAATCGTTTTTTTATTGTCACCTCTTCCAGATTTGATCAGATAGGTATAACACCACATGATGGTAAATGATGGGATAACATCCAGTCCTGGAAGTAATTCTTCTATTGTTGTAACAACACCCGCTGCTACACCAGATTTACCAGGATAAAGTTTTGTCATCAAGTAACCAGCTATAGGCGCCCAAGCCAAATCGGTAAATTCCAGTATACCAAATCCCAAAAGGGAAGACATCCCTATAAGGTCAAAGACTACACCTGCAACTAATTTGGAACGTTTTGAATGAAACATATGATTTATTTAAAAGCCCTATAAATTCAAATTACGTACCACAGAATATTTTTAATGCAATTTTGAAGAAATAAGGTTCATGAATTCTGTACGGGTTTCTACTTTTTGAAATTGGCCTCTAAAACCACTAGTGGTAGTAGCGCTGTTTTGCTTTTGTACGCCACGCATCATCATACACATGTGAGAAGCTTCTATAACAACTGCAACACCTTTTGGTTTTAGGGTCTTGTCAATGCATTCTAATATGTCATGTGTCAACCGTTCTTGTACCTGAAGGCGACGCGCAAATACATCTACTATTCTAGGTATTTTAGAAAGACCTACAATATGTCCATTAGGGATATAAGCGATATGCGCTTTTCCAAAAAACGGTAGCATATGGTGCTCACATAAAGAATACAATTCAATATCTTTTATGATGACCATATCGTGATAATCTTCTGCAAACATAGCTCCCCTAAGTATTTCAGCAGGATCTATATCGTATCCTGAGGTTAAAAACTGCATTGCTTTTGCCGCTCTTTCAGGGGTTTTTACAAGACCTTCTCTTTCTACATCTTCTCCTAATTCTGTAATGACATCGCGGTATTTGCTCTTAATTTCATCTGTAATTTTTATGTTGTATTCTTCAAAAACCCTGTAAGGTGCCATATAATTTTTATTGAGCATCAAAGTTATCTATATAATTGTTTAACTTTATAGATAACTTTGTTAAACATTTTAGAAATTAAGAGTCAGTCCAATGCTGTTTGAAGTAGCCGTAAGGTTAAACACTATTTTTTGTGGTCTTTGTCCAGTTTTACCTGTTCCGTAACGTTTATCTCCATATCCATTCCTGGTATCTAGGTAACGATCCACGGCTTCTACTGTAGCAATTGTTATGACCATACTCAAAACTACATCGGTCAGAAAATGAGCTCCAGCCCATAAACGAGAAACAGGAGAAATTAATCCAACTGTATAAATCCCTGCTTTTACATAAGGGTTTTCAAATTGTTTTGCCAGTGCATAGGCCGTCGTAAATCCTAAAACCGTATGTCCAGATGGAAATGATCTAAAACCGGACTCTCCTGAAAAAGGTCTGAATTCATGTCTTCCGAACCCAGTTTCTGGCCGGGCTCTACCAGTAATCGTCTTTAGTATTTGCTGTAATAGTCCACCAGCACTGGCACTAGAGATCATCAATACCCCGGTGCGCCTCCATTTGGGATCTTTAGTCAGTAATCCATAGGCATAAACACCTGCCGTAACCCCATAATTATTTTGTGGGCTTCCAAAATACCAACCAAAATCTCTCAATAGTTCAGGAATATCTTTTTCTTGATCTCTAAAGTAATCACTAGATTCCTGATCAAAGCTATATAAGCCGCTAACTAATAAGGTCGTTGCCCCAGCACGATAAAGGTCTCGTTTCTCCCAATGAAATGGTCTGGAGTAGGAGTAGGCAACTCCATTAAAAACATTTAAACCGTCGTATTTGAGTAATTGCCATCGATTCATGTTCTCCACCTCTGAAGCAGTGTAGGAGTCTGCTTTAAAACTTTGGGAGTAAAGCATGTCTGATAGTAGTAGAACTACTAGGAAAAGAATATTTTTCAAAAAAATCATGACTGCAAAATTAAGAATTTCAACTAGTTAAAAGTATAAATCAAAGAATAGAATGTTTAATTTAAAAAATAGGCATGACTTTATAAAATAATACTATATTTGCAACCGCTTAGAGGTAATCTAGTGAGAAAGGGCTCGTAGCTCAGCTGGATAGAGCACCTCCCTTCTAAGGAGGCGGTCACAGGTTCGAATCCTGTCGGGCTCACTTAATTGTAGTAAAATTAGAAAAAAACGCCAAGTTTACTTGAGCGTTTTTTTTGTTTTCACTATTTCCAAAATGCTTCTTTAATGTTTTTATTTACTTCCTATATCTGTTTGTTTAAAGTCTACCTTCCTTTTTACAGTTAGTTTTGAGTTTTGTACCTGATTGCCAAAACTTTATGTTGTTTTATAAAATATATTTTTAAACATTCTAGACCTTAGAGTTCATAAAAATATTTACATTTATATTCATAATGGAGATAGATCAAGAAATCGTATTAAGACCTAGGTTTCAAAAAAGCCTTTCTATGACACGAGAAGTGTTTATGAGATTGTTTGATGGTCACCATTCCGACAAGCATTATATCGTAAGTAAGGTAGATGCTCATGTCTTTATACGTATTCCCGAAAGCAGGTCTCATTTCTGGTCTCCAGAATTGCACCTAGAGGTTCAAGAAGAAACAGATGGTCTTTTATTGCTTAAAGGTTTGTATGGCCCTAAACCAGCTGTATGGACTATGTTTATGTTTTTGCACTTTCTTATCTCAGGATTTTTTATCGCCGCCTTGATCTGGTTGTACACTCTATTTACCTTAAAAAAAGCAATGGAACTTCCTTTAATAGTCATGATTTTGATGGTGCTTATTTGGGTGGTTCTTTATATCTCAGGAAGGATGGGCAGGAAAAAGGGAGAAGATCAAATGAAAGAATTACAACAGTTCTTGGATAGCCTATTAGAGACTGAAGGCGTTTAATGGTGGTGCTCTGGCAGCATGAATAGCGGCAGTCAAAAAACGACCCAACACAAAAAAAGCTCCACCGTGATGATGAAGCTTTGTAATTGATTCCTTTAGTTGATACTAGTTGACTGTGTAACCCGTTAGATTTTGCACCGTTAAAATTTGTGCGCTCTGAGGCACTGGAAGCGTCACTCCTAAAGAAGAAAAATCCTCCAGCATATAGTCCAATTGATTTTCAGACTTGATGAGTCCTATGTCTTTTGCCCAATAGTTATCAATAACGATAACATCTTGTGGCGCTAACAGTGGTACTTGTTGAGTAAACCCAGCGATGCTTACATCTGTAGTGATAGAAGCGTTGATGATGAGTTGTGAATGTATCACCTCTGTATAACTTATTCCTTCTACTGTCATTTGTGCTACTTCAGCTTGTTGTACTGTGGTAACCTCATAATTAATATCTAGGTCAAAACTCTGAACGGTTTGTGTTGTTGATCCAGTAGTGCTGTACAGCTCAGTATCCGCACTGGCATTTTGATCGTAAAGTGTACCATTTGTAATAGTGACATTAAAGTTGTTCAATCCCTGAAGTCCAAAATCAATAGTTCCATTACCTATCAATTTTCCTGATACTGCTTCTAAGGCACCACCACTTAAAATACGTGTCATGAATCCAACGGGTGTGTTAGGGTTTGCTGTTAGGGTATAACTATTACCAGTAACAGAAGCCACCGTAAGACTTTCTGAAGAGGTATCTGTTCCTGTTACGACATCATAGTCCCAATTATTTGCTACTGCGAGTGGGAAGTAACTAAAGTCTGTATTTGTACTACTAGAATTTCCATTATCATCATCAGGATCACAGGAAACTAATGAAATAAGACAAAATGCAAGTATTGTTTTTTTGAACATAATTGTTTTCTTAGCGGGTAAATATATTAGAAATATATAGAAATCTGTTTGCTATTTTAGATTATTAAATAATTGTAAATAATTGATTTACATTATTTACTACAAAGGATTATATGTCACAGGAACCGAGAAAGGAACACTTACTTTTTCACCTCTTGATTCACCTGGTAGCATCTGAGGGAGGCTAAAGATCACTCTTTTTGCTTCCAAGGATAAAAACGCGTTTGTTCCTCTAGCAACAATGCTTGTCGCATCACCTTCGGTATCAACTGTATAATAAACATGAGTCCTTACTTTTTCATAAACACCAAAAGTGTTTCCCAAACCTACATCATAGGTACTCACAATATGTTCTTGAACGATTTGACTGCTGCATTTTTGAATTTCTTTTTGTGTTGTCTCTGGGCAAGTTGGAAATCTAGGCTGTTTTTCAACCATCAAATAGCTATCGTCAGTCAGCTGTTCGTTATTCTTGTTTTTTAATAGTTCCTCTTGTTTTACTCTTATTTGTTCCTGAAACTCTTCTTCAGCAAGATTAAGAGCAAATAATTGTGCTGCTTTGTTTTTATATAATGAATAGGTTTCCGTATGATCAATGACGTATTGATAAGCAGCACTTGCATCAGTAGTTTTTCCGTAAGCGTGAAGCATAAAACCTTTTAAATAATAGAGCTCTACTAAATGTTCTTGGTTCTTTTCTTGTATCGCTTGATGGATTGCCTCTAAGCCTTTATTGTATTCTGCTTCTGATAAGTAATACTTAGCAGCTTCATAAAAGGTTTTTTCTGACCCATTTATTTTTGTTACAATAGTTGATTTAGTTTGACAACTGCTCCCTAGTAACACTGTAATTGCGAAGAGATAATACAGGTTTTTCATCTAGAAGATTTTATGATGATAATATATAATGTACACAAAGCTAATGCTATTCATATAGTATATTTGCCTTTATGGCAGGAAATACCTTTGGTAAGCAATTTACCGTTACAACATATGGAGAATCTCATGGAGTCGCTTTAGGTGGCGTTATCGATGGGTGTCCAGCAGGAATAAATATAGACTTAGAGGCAATACAATTTGATTTAGACCGACGCAAACCCGGTCAAAGCAAGATTGTTACTCAGCGCAAAGAAAGTGATACCGTCACGATCTATTCGGGAATATTTGAAGGAAAAACGACAGGAACACCTATAGGTTTTCAAATTGTTAATGAGAATCAAAAATCAAAAGATTACTCTCATATCAAAGAAACTTACCGACCTAGTCATGCCGATAAGGTCTATGATGATAAGTACGGACATAGGGATTACCGTGGTGGTGGGCGCAGCAGTGCTCGTGAAACTGCCAGTAGAGTCGTGGCAGGAGCTATCGCAAAACAATTGCTTTCTCAGATCAAAATAACCGCTTACACGAGTAGTGTAGGAGATCTTTTTATAGATAAACCTTATCAAGAACTGGATTTCTCAGAGATTGAAAATAATGCAGTGCGCTGTCCTGATATCGCTTTTGCGAAAGCGATGGAAGAAAAAATCCTACAAACCAGAAAAGAAGGGGATACCATAGGAGGAACTATATCCTGTGTTATTCAAGGTTTACCGGCTGGTCTAGGAGACCCGGTATTTGATAAACTGCATGCAGACCTTGGAAAAGCCATGCTCTCCATCAATGCGGTAAAAGGTTTTGAATACGGTAGTGGTTTTGCCGGTACTCAGCTGAAAGGAAGCGAGCATAACGATCAATACAATGCAGACGGAACCACCAAAACAAATTTAAGTGGCGGTATTCAAGGCGGTATTTCTAATGGTATGGATGTTTATTTTAGAGTAGCCTTTAAACCTGTGGCTACCATCATGCAATCTCAAGAAACGATCAATTCCAAAGGCGAACTTGTTGAAATGCAAGGAAAAGGAAGACATGATCCCTGTGTAGTTCCTAGAGCTGTGGTGATTGTAGAAGCCATGGCAGCACTCGTACTCGCCGACCATTTTTTAAGAGCACGCACGTCAAAGATTTAAGGCGATCATTATACAGATAGTTTTAGGCACATAGCTGCTCTTGATTTTAGTTTTAATTTTGTTTTTATACTCGCTTTCGCGAAAGCGGAAACACCACAAAAACTTTACTTATATTACGCCTCAAGAAGATTTAGAATTCAATTTCACATGAAAAAATTAGCATTACACTGGCAAATATTAATAGGGATGGTTCTCGGAATCGCTTTTGGGTTTATCATGACTCAGGTAGATTGGGGTAAAGACTTTGTAGGGGACTGGATCGAGCCTTTTGGTAAAATCTTTGTCAACCTATTGAAATTAATAGCAGTTCCATTGATTCTTGCTTCCTTGGTCAAAGGAATTTCTGACTTAAAAGACATCGCAAAATTCCGCAATATGGGATTGCGTACCGTGGTGATTTATATTGCTACCACTGTAATTGCAATTACGATAGGATTGGCCTTAGTAAATGTTTTTAAGCCTGGTGAAGGAATTTCAGAAGAAACCATTGCTAATTTAAGTGCGACTTATGAAAGCAATTCAGATATCCAAGGAAAATTAGCAACTGCCGCTGCACAAAAAGATGCGGGTCCATTGCAAGCCCTGATAGATATGGTTCCTGATAATGCTGTTTCTGCAATGTCTAACAATAGTTTAATGTTGCAAGTGATCTTCTTTGCTATTTTCTTAGGTATATCTATGTTATTAATAGGTGAAAAGAAAGCCAAACCATTAAAGAAATTCTTTGATAGTCTCAACGACGTGGTGCTGAAAATGGTAGACTTGATCATGTTGTCAGCTCCATTTGCAGTCTTTGCATTATTAGCCACCGTAGTGGTTACTTCAGATGATCCAGAAGTACTACTAGCCCTATTGTATTATGCGCTTACGGTGATAGCAGGTTTATTGCTCATGATCGTGGTGTATTGTATCATTTTTGCCGTTTATGTCAAAAAATCACCGTTATGGTTTTTACAACAAATAGCACCAGCACAATTACTCGCTTTTTCTACCAGCTCCAGTGCCGCAACTTTACCGGTAACTATGGAACGAGTAGAAGAGCATATGGGTGTGGAAAAAGAAGTTTCTAGTTTTGTACTTCCAGTAGGAGCCACCATCAATATGGATGGAACCAGTTTGTACCAAGCTGTTGCTGCTGTTTTTGTGTGTCAGGCTTTAGGTATAGACCTTACTATTGGTGCTCAACTAACTATTGTTTTAACGGCCTTACTAGCTTCCATAGGTAGTGCTGCAGTTCCTGGAGCTGGGATGGTCATGCTGGTCATTGTTTTAGAATCCATAGACTTCCCTAGTGAGTTATTACCAGTGGCTCTTGCACTCATTTTTGCTGTAGACCGACCACTAGATATGCTCCGTACCACGGTTAACGTTACTGGAGATGCTACTGTTGCATCAGTTGTCGCAAAAAGTCTGGGTAAATTTGGTAAGCCTCATGTTAAGAATTGGGACGATCATCTGGACGAAGTTTCTTCTTAGAGGAATAGCTTTATTAACTACGGTCATAGAAATCGATGGTAATGTTACATATCAAGCAGAATGAGAATTTTTTGATTTTCATTCCGCTTTCGCGAAAGCGAATACAATGCATTAATTTCAATAATAATATTACATAAACTTAAAGTAACACATCGTTTTTACTTCTTAGTTTGCTTTAATAATTAATCCAAAAAATCAAAACATGAATGTTTGTTTTATCATGTACCCTTGGGAAGAAATCAACCCAGAAAAAGATTCCACTTTAACACTTATTCACGAATGTGTTAAACGAGGGCATCGGGTAGCCATAGCTACTCCTTCAAACCTTACTATTAGAAATAGCATTGCTTATGCTTTCTCTAAGATGATCAAGAAAACAGATAAAGTGCCCGCACAATTAAAGTCTTTTTACAAAAACACAGTACTTATAGAAAAAATGTTGCCACTCGCAGGTTTTGACGTGATAATGATGCGAGCAAATCCGCCTTTGGATCCTATTGCGTTGAATTTTCTCGACTCCGTAAAAGATGATGTGTTTATTGTAAATGATATTCAAGGATTGCGGGAAGCTAATAATAAACTTTACACCGCCTGTTTTGATGATCCTAATAACGAAATCATCCCAGCGACTCATGTTTCTAAGAATAAAGAATATTTAAAATCTGTAATCAAGGAAAACCCTAAGGAAAAAATGATCATGAAGCCATTAAACGGTTTTGGAGGAAGTGGGGTGATCATGATTGAGAAAACAGCTATGGGTAATGTCAACTCCCTGTTGGACTTTTATATAGATAATAAGGACGGGACCACAAATTACGTGATCCTTCAAGATTATATAGAAGGGGCCGAAAAAGGGGACGCGCGTATTTTATTATTAAATGGAAAGCCTATAGGTGCGGTGCAGCGTGTTCCTGGAGAGGAAGACCATCGCTCTAACATAAGTGCTGGCGGCACCTTTAAAAAACACACGCTCACACCAGCAGAGAAAAACCTTTGTAAAAAAATAGGCCCTAAATTGGTCAAAGATGGATTGTACTTTGTCGGGATAGACGTAATTAATGGGATGCTGGTAGAAGTAAACGTGATGTCCCCAGGAGGGATTACCTATATCAATAAAGTATCTAAAGTGAAATTACAGGAAAAGGTAATCGACTTTTTTGAAGAAGTGGTAGGAGATCGCATCAAAGAATTAGAAAGACGTAACAAACTTAAAAGTACCATACTGGATGATTAAACTGTCTGTTATTGAGATCATAACTCGTATTGAAAATCAAGAGACTTTTCATGCAGTTGTAGAAGATTATTCGTTCTCAATAAAAATTGATGATTATGTACCTTATGCGTGTGCAGCGGTTCACGGCGGCCATCACTTTTCAAAAGATTTATGGGACAACTGTTTGCATACAGAGTACGATCGCTGGTATGAAGAAGATCCATGCACAGGTCAGATGATTTCTGGTTTGCCCATTACCTTAATTGCACATGACAGTAGGTTTGAGTACGATTTAAATAGAGCACCTGAAACGGCTATCTATGAAACTGCTTGGGGAAAAACACTTTGGAAAAAGCCCTTAAGTCAAGAGAAAAAAGATAGAGCTCTTGCCAAGCACGATAATTTCTATAAAGTGGTACTTAGTCTTATTGTTAAATTGGAAGAGCTTTTTGGCAGTAGCGTTTTTTACGATATGCATTCCTATAATTGGAAAAGATGGGACCGAGAAGTTCCTGTTTTCAATATAGGAACTACTAATGTAGACGAAGAGAAATACCGTGCCGAAATCACTCAGTGGCAGGATATTTTAGATGATGTGCAACTGCCTATAGCGCAAAAAGTACATTGTAAAATCAACGACGTTTTTCAAGGAAATGGATATTTTTTAAAATATGTCACTTCCAACTCCTTAAACACACTTGTTCTAGCTACAGAAATTTCAAAGATATATGCAGATGAAACTACGGGAAGAATTTTCCCAGAAGTAGTAACAGCAGTTCAAGACCTTCTTAAGTATTATATTAAAGCACATGCCCACCGTTTTTATGATAGATATCACACTCCCAAAATATAAGGACATAGATTTGCACACCTATCAGGACGTATTTGATATTGATGCAAATGTTCATAGAATCGTAAAGAATTTAGAGCTCCTATCTTATATCAACCCGTTGAATATTGCTCAGGAGCGCAAAGAGTTTTTTAAATCTAAATATACGCACGAGCCCAATTTCAAGTACCGTAAGCTTAAGTTCAAGCCCTACAAGTTACACCGTATGTTTTATAGCCAGCGGCTGGAACGTATAGAAGATGAGGGGATCAGATCTTTGTATAAAGACGTTATTTATACCTATAGCGGTTTGGTGCAATGCATAGAAACTATCAGTGAACCCAGCAGTAAATTTTATTACAACAGTTTGCGCTTTTTTGGAACACCTACAGAGAAGATGGTAGAGAATGCTAAATTCATTTTGCATTTTCAAGAAGAAAAACTTGCAGCGCCCAAATACGATGCTGTGCTTAGTACTGACCAAGCCGAAGCCTTTTTCATCAAATACAGAGAGTTGTACGATTTTGATTTTAAAATCAAAACAAGCAGTGCGATGAGTGCTGCAGCTATGGTCTCTAATAAGGATAGAATGCTTATTTTAAAAAAAGGACATAAGTATTCACAACATGAATTGAACGTGCTGGCACATCACGAAATTGGAGTACATTTAGTGACGACTTTTAATGCTATAGAACAACCCTTGTATATTTTTGGCAATGGATTTCCTAATAATGTAGAAACACAAGAAGGGCTTGCTGTGATGTCAGAGTATATGAGCGGTAATTTAACCTTAACTAGGTTGAAAGAGTTAGCTTACAGGGTTATAGCATCCGACTCCCTGATAAAAGGGTACTCCTTTGCAGATACGTTTGACTTGATACACGGTAAGTACAAACTAGATAGGGAGCGTGCTTTTAACATTACCTTACGCGTGCATCGAGGTGGCGGTTTTACTAAAGATGCCTTGTATCTTTCAGGGCTTAAAAAGGTATACGACCTCTACAAATCTAATCGAAGTATTGACAACATGCTTTTAGGGAAATGTTCTCTAGAATACGATCCAATTATTGAAAAAATGAAGTCTTTAAACTTAGTCTTGCCAGCGGCGCATACAGCTAGAAGTTTTGATCAACAGATGAATACAAATCCTACGATTGATTTTATTTTAGGACATTTGAAATAGTAGCGAAGAGGTTGTCGTAGTCTCGCTTTCGCGAAAGCAGAACAATAACAATTAATAGCGACATCTTAAGGGAAACCGCTGCTAGAATATGTACTATTGTAATTCTTAAAAATAGACCATGTCAGACTTAGGTAAACAATTAGAAGAGCGATCAGGAAATACTTGTGAGATTTGCGCTGCAACAGATACTTTAGAAGTTAAGGTGAGCCTAGAGGCATACGAAGTTCCAGATTCTCCTAAAAACGTGAAGGACACGGCTATTTTTGCCTGTGAGACCTGTAGAATGCAGTTAAAAGGAGAATCAGAAGTAGAGCCCAACCATTGGCGTGCGCTTAATGATTCTATGTGGAGTACAGTACCTGCAGTTCAAGTTGTAGCCTATAGAATGCTCGATCAATTGCGACCTGAAGGCTGGCCAGTAGATCTTATAGACATGATGTATATGGAAGAGGATACCAAACAATGGGCTGAAGATGGTATCCAACGTGGACCAAAAATTGTTCATAAGGATGCCAACGGTAACATTCTTCACAGAGGGGATAGCATTGTAATTCTAAAGGATTTAGATGTAAAAGGCTCTAGTCTTATTGCAAAACGTGGTACAGCGGTACGTAATATTTCTCTAGTTCATGAGAACGCAAATCAAATTGAAGGTAAAGTAGGTCCTACTCAAGTAGTTCTATTGACTCAGTTTGTAAAGAAAACTTCTAAGGAAGAGTAACCTATAAGTGTTATTGAGCTTTAAAGCTTTATATAGCTTTATACGGATAAGCACTGTTTATGGTGATAAGAACCATGATCCTTTGCAGCTAGTTGGGTACAAAAGGAACAACATGACCTTACTCATAACGCAACGCCTCAATAGGGTCTAGTTTGGCCGCTTTTATTGCCGGAATAACACCAGAAGCAAAAGCAATTAAAACAGAAACAATAGTTGCAGCAATAATCGCATTCCACGGGATCTCAAAGGGGATTTCAAAGCCTGCAGAAACAGCATATCCGATAAGCATTCCTAACAGAATACCTAATATACTGCCGTACTGACTAATTAAAAAGGTCTCAATAAAAAATTGCCATGAAATCGTACTGCGTTTGGCACCAAGAGCTTTTCTAACTCCTATTTCGCGAGTGCGCTCGGTAACCGACACTAACATGATATTCATCAATGCAATCGAAGAACCGAAAATGGTAATCAGACTAATGATAATAGCGGCAATATTTAAAGAAGAAGTAATTTGATTTAAGTTCCCTAAAAGCTGATCGCTTTGTACGATTCCAAAATTCTCTTCTTCAATAGGATTGAGACCCCTGATATTTCGCATTAAAACAAGCGCATCGTCTTTTGCCTTTTCCATAAAATTTTGCTCAAATACCTTGACGCTTAAATCATAATTGATATTAGGAGAGGTATAAATACCTCTTGCCGCTTCCATAGGAATAAGGATTCTTAAGTCTACATTATTACCGAAGGTAGAACCTTTTTCTTCTAGAATTCCAATAACGGTAAATTTATGACCTCTAATACTTAGGGTTTTGTCAATTGGATTAAATCCTTGGAACAGATCTTCCTGCATGTCACTTCCTATAACGCAAACTTTAGAATTATTGGATATATCTAGAGACGAGAACATACGTCCTTCGCCTAGTTGGATCCCCGCGTTTTCTGCATAATACTCATTGACTCCAGTAATAATCACTTCTGGTTTGGTTTTTCGGTCTTCACTTTTTACCTCGGCGCTAGTACTGGCTTGAAAAGAAACGCCTACCTGTGTTAAAGGTGTTGTATAGTTTTTCTCAAACTCTACTACTTGTCGGTAATTGATAATGGGATTTACTTTTGTTCTTTTATTACCACCACGACTTTGAAAACTACGGGCGTATTGCTGTACATAAAAAGTATTGGTACCTATTCCTGAGAATCCACTGTTTAAAGTAGTAGAAAGTGCATTCACAGCGCTTAAGATCCCTACAAGAGCAGTAATACCTATAGCGATGATTATGATGGTTAAGATGGTGCGCAATAGCTGTCCTTTGATGCTTTGCTGTGCGATATTTATATTTTGGCGTAGTAATCCTATCATGAAAAGTAAGACTTAAAAATGTATAGAAAGTTACAAGTTCTTCAGGTAAATTATATTTTTATTAAAATTACTTTAGGAACAGACGCGTTATAACTGTTTATATTTGCAGGCTTAATAACAATTATGGCACAGAAACCATCCATTCCAAAAGGTACAAGAGATTTTAGTCCGCTAGAAGTACAACGCAGGCAGTATATCATGAAGATCATCCAGCGCCATTTTGAGCTGTACGGTTTCATGCCTATTGAAACTCCTAGCTTTGAGAACTCTGATACGTTGATGGGTAAATACGGTGAAGAAGGTGATCGATTGATATTTAAGATTTTAAATAGTGGGGAATACCTAAAAAAGGCAGATCCAGACCTGTTGGAAACTGGAAAAGAAAATCAACTGACCGCCCAGATTTCTGAAAAGGCATTGAGATACGATCTTACGGTACCTTTTGCACGTTATGTAGTTCAAAATCAAAACGACATTAGCTTTCCTTTTAAGAGGTATCAAATGCAAAATGTATGGCGGGCAGATCGCCCACAGAAAGGGCGTTTTAGAGAATTCACCCAATGCGATGCAGATGTAGTAGGAAGTAACTCCCTCTTTCAAGAAGTAGAGTTGGTGCAGTTGTATGATGCTGTTTTTACAAACTTAAAACTGAATGCGTGCACTATAAAAATCAATAACCGCAAAGTTCTTGCTGGTATTGCTGAGGTAATGGGAGCAGAAGACAAGCTCATAGACTTTACAGTTGCATTAGATAAGCTGGATAAAATAGGAAAGCAAAAGGTACAGGAAGAAATGCTGTCCAGAGGAATCGATCAACAAGCGATTGATGTTTTGGATCCTGTTTTCTCTCTTTCTGGATCTTATGCAGAAAAGATTGCGAGCATGAAAGAATTGCTCCATAATTCTGAAATAGGATTAAAAGGCATCGAAGAGCTGGAATTTATAAATACTTCTATCACTCAAATGCCTTTAAAAAGTGCCGTTCTGGATCTTGATATTACGCTTGCCCGAGGTTTGAATTATTACACAGGATGTATTTTTGAAGTCGCTGCTCCAGAAGGAGTTGCTATGGGAAGTATAGGTGGTGGCGGCCGTTATGATGATTTAACGGGAATCTTTGGATTAAAAGATGTGAGTGGTGTTGGAATCAGTTTTGGACTGGATCGCATCTACTTAGTTATGGAACAATTAGGCCTTTTTCCAGATTCTGTAAGAGCAGGAGTAGAGGTGTTGTTTATTAATTTTGGGATGAAAGAAGCGCAGTATTGTTCTTTGTGGTTGTCTCGCTTTCGCGAAAGCGGAATCAAATCAGAACTCTATCCTGATGCTGCAAAAATGAAGAAGCAAATGAGTTATGCAGATCGAAATGTGATTCCTTATGTGATTTTTGCTGGTGAAGACGAAATAGCTACAGGAAAACTGAATCTAAAGAATATGGTTAATGGCGAACAATCGCTGCTGACCCCCGAAGAGATTATATCAAAGTTGTCCTAAAGACTCCTGAGTATGGATCTAATATACATCTTAAACACCCTAAAGGTTGTTGTTGATGGAGAAATCAGACCAACTTGATGTGGGCGCTAATGCACATAAGCTTTTGTATATATAGTTTACGTCTGCAGGTTCTTTTAATCTTATTTACCTTTAGTCTATAAATAACAAAAGCCTTTGAATAATTTCAAAGGCTTTTGTGTTTGCGTATTGGAGTGTCTTACTGAATGATCACTTTTCGTGACTGCATACCGTAATTAGTTTCCATAACTACAATGTAGTTACCGCGGGCTATATTTTGGGTACTCACCGTGATGATACCGTCTTGATTTCTAACATCCCAATTTTGTACTTGTTGTCCTAACATATTAGTAAGAGCGATGGATTCAATAGTGATTTCCTGTCCTTTTTTAATATTTAAAGTATCCATACCATTAGGAGTGTAGACCACTAAATTACTTTCTGCTAGTGCTACATCTTCATTACTTAACGTAGTAGGGTTGTTAAACACAATAGAATAACGTGTTGTGTTTGTTCCAGCAACTAACCTTGGACTTGTGTACATACCAATCATCAAATCTGTATATGTTCCTAAAACAGCATCTTTAAGAAATATTTGCTGTGTTGGATCTATATTTTTAATGTCATCTAACTTGATGTTCATAGTTCCTTCAGCTTGCATTTTTACCATTAATGGCAATTCAACAGTAGCATCCAGGTTATTTATTCCTTGAATACTAAGATTCTTATTTCCTAAAATGAATGCCATATCTTCCATTTGTACACCGATTTGCACACCGTCAAAAGCATGATCATAGTTCATACTAGCATTAGGGTCTATAGTCAATAATAGTTGTCTGTGGATGGTGCTA
Source organism: Nonlabens sp. MB-3u-79 (assembly GCF_002831625.1). NCBI lineage: Bacteria > Pseudomonadati > Bacteroidota > Flavobacteriia > Flavobacteriales > Flavobacteriaceae > Nonlabens > Nonlabens sp. MB-3u-79. Next base: position 2,364,571 of record NZ_CP025116.1, read on the forward strand.
GGACTATCAAATCCCAATCTAATTTTAGGTCTAGGATCGTTATAGTTGTTATAGTCTGCATAGGCATTGCTACCAGCATCACTTCCTGGAGCAGCAACAAACAAGCTGTTTCCAGAAGATTCGGTTACAAATTGACGTTGGTCGTTTCTAAATTTAATAGTACCATTTGTAATTCCAGAAACAAAAAATCCTTGGGCAACAGGTATAAAACGCTCTGGACGCTTGGTAGCAATTCCTCCTTGGTTAACGTCAGGATTAGAGGTACCATAAGTTGCAGTAGATACACCACCAGAGAAGTTGTACATAGCATAACCTCCTTGATAGCTAGCTAAGATATGCGTACCACCACCCCAGTGTTCCCAAAAGTATAAGGTACCGTCTAGGTTAGGATTATCTAAAATAAATTCATGGGCATCTAAAGCACTCGGATATGGATTACCAATTAAGTAATCGTTCCCTGAATTAATAGGCAAGTCAATATCCCCGTTGTTAGGCTTTCCTACAAAAGCATAGTTTTGTTCTCCGGTTGCACCAGTTCCTTTCATTGTAAATCCTTCACCAGCTTTCATAGCTCCATTAGGACCTACATACTGCCAGTTAGCATATACGCCACTAGTTAAGTTTCCATATTTGTACAACCATCTTCCAGATAGAGTAGCTGCGGTAGTTGCATCTCCTGCGGTACCATCTGTCACACTGGTAGTGGTCCAGTTTAAATCTCTAGGGTTGTCTACTAGAGTTCCATCTTTAAGAGACTCAGCTAGTGTGTAGCCATTATTAGCAGTGTTATTATTAGTAATACTCACTGGAGAAGACCAGTAGTTATAGTCATATGTTACCCCAGTACCTTGTTGATCTCTTTCGATAAATCCAGTGGTGGTACTTAATAAATCACTGTCTGTAGTTTGAATTAATTGAGATTCTCCCTTAAGATCAATGGAGCCTTGAAGATCAAGAACGTGAGTTATAGTAAGTCCATGATCGTTATCAACATTCATTTCATTGCTTTCTACAAATAAGCCTAGTAAGGTTATATCTGAATTTGTAATAGTAACCTCATTATTAGTTTTCACAATGTTCCAGTTTATTTTTTCTACGATTCCATTGATGACACGAGTACTTCCTGGGGTATAAAGAACAGAACCATTTTCCCAGCTAGAAGTATTTTCCCAGTCACCGGCACCTATAGATTTATATGGTAATGGAGCGGATTGAGTTTTCAATTCAAAGTAACTCTCATTTGCCATTCTACCATATCCTTCATTAACTGATTCGTCATTTAAAGAAGTTCCAATAAAACTATTCATACTGTAATAAGCAGATAAGCTCGTCCAACTCAATCCATCCAATTCATTTTTAGTGATGGTGCTTGGAACAGTTTTACCAGAAACAAGGTTGGCATTTTCAATTAATTCTTGATTCATGATGAATCTGATTTGATTTTCAGTTAAGGCCTTGTTCCACATTCTGATTTCGTCAATTTCTCCATGGAAAAGATCGTAAGCGGTTTCATCTTCATCTATTCTAGCACCTATACCTAATAAATTTCCATCTGGAACAGGAGCAGAGAGTGTTGCTTCAATGTCCAACACACCATCAATATAGATTTTTGCAGTACTACCGTCATATGAGAAACCTATATGTCTCCATACACCGTCACTTAAAGACGTATTAGAAATTATTTCTTCTAACGAGCTGCCGTTCCATCTTAAAGTAATACGATTGTCATTTCTAAGAGAAAGTTGAAAACCAGTTCCATTTGCTCTTTTTGCAACTATGGTTCTTTCTGTGTTGGTGCTGTTTGCACCTTCACTTAAAATCCATGCACTTGCTGAAAAAGTACTTCCTAAACCTTGTGGGTTGTCTACGATAATATGATCATCTACACCGTCAAAATCAACACTTCTATCTTCAAACATCACATCAGAAACAGCAAGAGTGAAATACTTAATTGCATCAAAGTTGTAAGAAGCTCTTTCATAGATTCCATCGTTTACGAAGAATCTTGTTTCCAGACCAGTAGTAAAGGTTTCATCATCTGCCATCATAAGCACATATTTTCTATTTGCTGTTAAGGCTGGTAGACCAACAAAATCAGTGGTAGCAACTCTTAACTCTGTAGTTGCTATATCAGTAGAGGTTTGCTCCTCTATCTTCCATACACGGTTCATTCTCGTAATGTTAGTCAACACTGCATTTGAAACACCAACATCGTGATTTATTATTGTACTGTTGGCATTGATATCTTGTCCATTATGACCCCAGAATAAAAAGTCTTTATCATTTTCAAAGATCTGGGTGTTTTGCGTTCCTAAGTCTTCTACGCGATTTAAAGCTACAGCTACTATACTCGTAGAGTTTTCACTTTTAGATTGCTTTTGAACCAATTCTGATTTATCATCGCGTCCTATTGCAGCAACATCAAAGTTGAAGTTCGTGTTAGCAGCGTAGTTCCACACAATATTATCATCAGAATCAAGATAATCCCAATCAGCTCTGTGGTCATCTAATGTACTCGTAGGGTTGTGAAGTGATACACCATTTTTGATTGCTAAATAAGAATATATTCTTTGTTGTACGGCATTAGATTTTCTATCTCGGTAACTAAAAACTTCAGTTATTTCCCCATTTAAGTGCGTTTCAAATGGTAACCCATTTAATTGGTAACGCCCTGCGCCTATATAAAAAGGTTTGTTGGTAAAGCTAGAAAAGTTTAAGGTTTCTCTAGAAACTTGAGTTACTCCAGTTTGATTGTCAATTTTACGTCCATTCAAATAGATTTCTGTTTGATTGTTTGCTGGATTATTTTTCACATTGAGGATGTGTACATCATCAAATGTTCCAGTAGCGTCAGAGAATGATCTTCCATAACTACCATCTGCTGGATTTGTTTCAGAAACAGTACCAACACTATGAGCAATAACTTCATCATCAAATCTTACTGATACGGGTCCCCAACCTAATCCAGAAGGATCTTTTGCTGGGTTAACAGGAGCGCATTTTGCTCCTAGAAGCATGGTTTCACCCGCTAGTTGCCCCGTCATATCTATAGTACTGCGTACCACAATCCAGTAATCGTTAGAGTTATACCCTCCTTTACCTCTTAAGTGTTGTTGTTGGGTTCTATCAAAAGCAACGGTAGCGTTAAAGTTGATGTTATTAGTCGTATTGTTAGCATACACTGGTGCGTTTGCAGGTATTTCAAAAGCATCGTTATCTAGTGCTTGATCTTCCCATAATGGTAATAGTGCTCCATCAGTGGATGGAATATCTTGAGATCTCAACCAAAGTGTCAAATTATCATTTACATCAGCTGGTCCATCAATAGCATTATCTGTTATTGTTTTTCTACCAGTGATGATAATATTGTCAAATAATGCTCCATCATCTGTAGGAGTAGAACCATCGCTAGCAAAAGCAATTCTAATTCTAAGATTAGCATTGTTTTCAACTGAGCTAGGTAATATATGTGTAGCTTCTTCAAATCTACTTAAAGAAGAGGTTAAGCTAGAGTTGTCTCCTGTCCACGCATCTGCATTGTTAGCAAACCCATCTACATCTGTAGAATTATACCAATTCACACCTGTAGTATCTGAACCTAATGTGATCCATGTAGATCCACCGTCATCACTGTATTGAACTCTCATACCATCCTTGTTGTCGTTGGTATTTGTTCTAAAATCTATGTAAAATTTAAGGTCGGTATATCCTAAAGTAGAAATGATAGGGCTGGTTACCGTAGCCGATTTATTAGAAGGGTAATCGTTCCAGTTATCAGTATACCAATAGTCTCCTTCTCCTTTTTCGTTAGTAACAGTTCCTAAGCTAAATTGAAACCCACCTGTTGTTGAAGGACTCCATCCAGATGCGCCATCATCAAAATTTTCGAAGTATAAAGTAGAAACTGGTCCAGCTGAAACCGCTGTAATGTCAAAATTATAATTTGTCTCATCTGCATCATTTGAAGTGAAACTAATTATTGCATTACTTGTTCCAGTAGTAGCACGTGAGAACTCTACGGTAAAGGTGTCTGAACTTCCAGGAGTAATGGTTGCAACAGGTTGATCTGTAATGCTAAAGTCTCCAGCGTTTGTTCCAGTTATATTAATAGGAGTACCTGAAAGATCTAAATTTGCAGTTCCTGTATTCTCTATAGTGTAGGTAACTGAGATACTCGTAGTTCCGTCAGCAGTACCTAAATTAGTAGCATCAGTAGTACTTGGAGTGGTGTCGTTATCAGAAATAATAACTCCATTTCCTAAAACAGCTACTTCAGGCGCAGCAGCACCACAACCACCTCCATTTACGTTAAAGTTAAAATAGGAACCGCTTTGACCACTGTTTAAACCAGTGCTAAGGACTACGTTTCCACCTGAAGTAATAGTAGCTGTACCACCGCCATCCCAGCCATCATTTTGGCTATCATATAATCTGGCTCTGTAATCATTCCCGTCTGATAAACAACCTAAATTGATAGTTGCATAATAAGCAAGCGCCGACCCATTATAACACTGAGCAGGGTTACAATACCTGGCTATTTCAGTTCCAGAAGGATCAAATATTAATATATAGTTTTCACCAGAATAAGCTGGCCAACTTATATCTAAATTAACTTGACTCGTTTGTGCAATACTCGAAAAGGAATATAAAGCAACAGATATGAACATTATAATTTTCCAAAGGGTAGAAAGAGTAAATTTTTGCATGATCTTTTTATTATTTTATTCAGGTACACGAATATAACGGTTGTTCATCGTTAAAAAACGTATTTTAGCAATATAATCGCTAAACAACGTAATTATCATGCATTTAATCGATTTATTATCTTTTTTAGACTAATATTTTAAGATAAAACTATGTATTTAATCAGATATATTTGTATTTTTAACTTGTTTATTAACATATGATAATCAAAAAAAAACAAGTTTTCAGTGCTTAGCAATACTCGCATATTTCCTTTTGTAGCATTTGAAGTATGAAAAAAAGAAAGGATCCTTAAAGCAGTTGGCAGATTTGATAAAATATTCGATTTCGACAATTTCTAAATCCTTGAACCACAGTGAAGAAATCAAGAGCGATACAAAGTTTAAGATTATGGAGGCTGTCAAAGAGCTAGGCTATACGGATTCCAAAGTATCCTTTCCCAGCAATAAAACAGTCGTTGTGATGATTCCAGACATAAGGAATGACTTTTTTGCTCAGGATTTAATTGGTTTAGAAGATGCTGCAACAGAGAATAACTTTAAAATCATCAGAGGCTTTTCAAATGGACCCTATGATCAAGAGGTCGCTTATTTTATCTGCTTTAAAAAATGAAACCCTTGTGGGCTTTATAATTGCTGCCGCAAGGCAATCACAACGGATTGAAAAACACGAGCCTTTTGAAGAACTCATTGATTTAGGAATTCCATTAGTTATGTTTGATTCTGTAATTGATGAGTTGGAATGTGATAAAATAGTTAATGATCATTATCAATCTGGGCGGAGAGCGTTGGAGTGCTTGTTAGAAAGTGGTAATAGAATTATTTGTATCGCGCTAGTACTACAAGTCTATCAAGTGTAGGTAAATTAAGAGAAAAGGGTATTAGAGTCAGTGTGGAAAAGAATGAAAATGTAAACTTCCAAGTTATTACAGCATCTGACGAAAAGGAATCTTCGAGAAAAACAGAAAAGGCTTTGAAACTTGATGGTATTGAGTCTATTTATAGCATTAGATCAAATAGCAGGAGTCTTAGCATTAAATAAAGCCCTCCAATTGCATATCAAAATACCAGAAGCACTACAGCTTATATGCTATTCCAATGGACTTTTATCTTATTATTCCTTTCTGAAAATGTCTGTGATTGATCAGCATTCTAAAGAAATAGGTAAGGAAGGCGTTCATCAGGATGATGAATCTCATTAATGACACTAATAAAATAAAGGTAACTCGCGTCCATACCTTGAAATCGTGGCTGAATAAAGAGAAACTACTTAGGTAATAAAAAAGCTCTTACCGTAAAGTAAGAGCTTTGTAGCGTGGGGCGGGCACGATCCGCCGACCTCAGCATTATGAGTGCTGCGCTCTAACCAACTGAGCTACCACGCCATTTTGGTAATACACTTTGTTGTTTAGCGGCTGCAAATATACATCTATTTATTTTTTTATTCCAAACCTTACTCATTATTAATTTTGATTAATTTTCTTTTTTTAGGAATGAAATTAAACCCTATATTGCCACTAAAGTTTATTAAATGCAAGACCCAATCAAATTTGAACTTGAATTTCCAATTCAAGCATCACCGACTTTGTTATACCAACATATTGCAACGCCATCTGGAATGTCTGAGTGGTTTGCTGATAATGTAAATAGTCGAGGCGAATATTTCCGATTTATTTGGGACGGTCAAGAAGAGAAAGCAAAAATCCTTAAACGCGTCTCTGGTGAAAGAGCACGTTTTCAATGGGATTATGATGAGGACACTAAAAAATATTTTGAAATTAGAATTCAAGTAGATGAAATTACTAAAGATGTCTCTTTAATGATTTCAGACTTTGGTGATGATGAAGATGAGGTGGAAGAACAAAAAATGTTCTGGGAAAACCAAATAGGAGCACTAAAAAAAGTCTTAGGGTCTAGATAATACCCTAATTAATATTTAAATTTGAGCCCTGGATTTACAGGGCTTTTTTTATGGTAATAATCAATAAAGAATTTTTAGAAGAACAAAATGCTGTTATCCCTTATGACAATAGAGGGACCTTTTATGGTGATGGGGTTTTTGAAACCTTGAGGTGTTATAACGGTAAGGCATTACTTTTTGAAGAACATTATTTTAGATTAATGTCTAGTATGCGCATTTTACGCATGGATATCCCACCATTTTTCACTCCAGAATTTCTGGAGGAGAGCATTCATGAGTTGCTTTTCAAGCAAGGATTACATAAAAATCACGCAAGGATAAGAATTAGTGTTTGGAGAAAATCAGGAGGTTTGTACACGCCAAATGACTTATCAGTAAACTACTCGATTTCTTCTTCTATTCTGGAGGATATTTTTATAAATGTGACAAATAATGAAGTCGATCTATTTAAAGATCATTTTGTTTACGCTTCCATGTTAAGCACTTTAAAGACTACCAATAAAGCAGTAAACATTCTTGCAGGGATTTATGCTAGCGAAAATGATTATGATGATTTATTATTGCTCAATCAAAATAAGATGGTTGTGGAAGCTATTTCAGGAAACGTGTTTTTACGTAAAGGAGATCAGATCAAAACGCCACCTATTGACGACGGTTGTTTGAATGGTATTATGAGAACTCATATTATCAAGCAACTTAAAAAGATGCTCAACTATAATTTTGTAGAGGAAACCATCACTCCTTTTGAATTACAAAGGGCAGATGAAATCTTTACTACCAACATGATCAGGGGTGTTCAAAGTATTACTAAGTACCGTAAAAAGAGTTATACTAACGAAACTGCAAGCGAGTTGATAGAATCACTTAACGAAACCTTTTTTGATTAGTTATAAGAAGGATTTTCTGGAGCGTTAGACCACAACTCGTAGTCACCACCTAATTTCTTCATCTTCTTTTTCCAAATATCATGCATGTTATTGGAAAGAAGGTTTTTACTATCTGTGTTTTCTACGACTACCCAAGAATTAGATTCTAACTCATTCTCTAGTTGATGGCGTTCCCATCCTGAGTAACCTAAAAAGAATTTAATTTCGTCGCCAGTAATACTTCCTTTACGAAGTAAATCACTTACTGCGTGAAAATCTCCACCCCAATAAATGCCATCTTCAATCAAATAAGAGCCTGGAATTAGGTCTGGAATATTGTGAAGAAAATACAAATTATCGGTTTCTACAGGTCCCCCTTGGTAAACTTCTAGTTTTAATGTTATTTCTGGTATTAATTGATCAAGAGTACAGTCTAATGGTTTGTTGAGGATAAAGCCCACAACCCCCTCTTTATTAAATTCAGTGAGTAAAACCACCGAGCGTGAGAAGGAATCATCTCCTATTATGGAAGGTTCAGAAACTAAAAGACTTCCTTTCTCCGGGGTTACATTTTTCATAATCTTATCTTAGTACTCTTAAACTTAGTGAAAATTATTGAATATTATACTAGTTTTTATGTAATAGCGTAAGAATCAAATAAAATCCCTAAATACGATGAATAAAAAAAGCCCCAACCTTAAATTAATTAAGTTGGGACTTCTAATGGTTTAAACTAATCTAAATTAGTTTACAGCTTTTTGTAAATCGCTACCTGCTTTGAATTTTACAACTTTTTTTGCAGCAATTTTGATAGTCTTACCAGTTTGCGGGTTTCTACCTTCACGTGCAGCTCTTTTAGAAACTGAGAAAGATCCGAATCCTACTAGGGATACTCTATCTCCTTTTTTAAGAGAACCTTCTACATTTCCTAAGAAAGATTCTAATGCTTTTTTAGCTGCTGCTTTTGAAATACCAGCATGCTCTGCCATTCCTTCGATTAAATCTGTTTTGTTCATAATTGAATTTAAATTAATGTTGGTTAAACTAAAACGTTGAACAAATTTATACGGAATATGCGACCACACAAGGATTACAGTGTAAATCTCAACAATTTGTTCATAAAACCGATAAATTGTTAATAACTATAGGCGTTTCAAGGAGATTTCTCCTTAAGCCACGTCAAATCTAGCATCTGGAACAAACGTATATCCATTCAATAGATCTTTTATTTTCAGACGCTTTTTATTAGGTAACTGTAATTCTTCTATTTCTATCATGTTTGTACCACAAGCCACGAACATCTCGCCGTTTTCGATAACAAAACTACCTGGGGTCATTTTATGTTGTTTTTCAACGACTTTGCTTTTGTGAATTTTTACAACCATCTGCTCTTTATTATATAAAGAGGCTTTTGCTACTGGATAAGGATACAAACCTCTTATGAGTGCATCAACAGCCACAGCACTTTTTGTAAAGTCGATTAGAGTATTTTTACTATCGAGTTTAGGAGCTTCTTTTAAATCGGTATGATCTTTTTGTACCGTAGTAGAAACTGTCCCTGTAGCGATGCTATTCACTGTCTCTAGGCTTAGTTCTGCTCCCATTTTCATCAACCTATCATAAAGAGTTTCTACGTTCTCTAAGGGGCTTATAAGGGTTTCTTGGTTTGAGATAATGGCACCAGTATCAATTTTATCATCTATAAAAAAAGTGGTTACGCCAGTGACTTTTTCTTGATTTATAATTGCCCAGTTGATAGGGGCAGCCCCTCGGTACTGAGGCAAAAGGCTTGCGTGAAGGTTAAAGGTGCCTAAAGAAGGCATTTTCCACACGGCTTCTGGAAGCATTCTAAATGCTACGATAACTTGCACATCTGCCTTAAAGGAAGCAAGTTCCTCTAAGAAATCCTCAGCTTTTAAGTTTTTAGGTTGTAAAACGGGAAGACCATGTGCTACCGCATATTTTTTTACATCACTTTCGTTTATTTTCCTTCCTCTTCCAGCGGGTTTGTCTGGAGCGGTCACTACAGCTGCTATTTCATGTTGTGATTTATGCAACGCATCTAATACACCTGTAGCAAATTCGGGTGTACCGAAGAATACAATCTTTATGGACTTACTCATTGATTTTATATTTATTATGGCTCGTTAAAAGAACCTTTCTTTGTTCTAGTAATGTTTTGAGATGTGCTACAACCACATCTTTATCTTCGTTCATTTCTTTACAGATCTGTTGACTATCAAGCGGCTGATTTTGTAGTGCGATAAGGATTTGTTCTGAAGTGGTACGCGCTACTATCGGCGCACAATTACTACAATTTCCACAATCGCGGTCTGTTTCTTCGTCAAAATACTCCAAGAGCATTCTATTGATACAAGTTGTAGTATTGGTTACCAGCTGTACTAATGATTTTAGTTTATTCAGCCGCAACGTATTCTGTCGTTCTAGTTCTCTTGAGAATCTATTGATCGTGCGATCATCATCTCTAGGAGTTAAATAGGTGATTTGTAAATCGGTATTGGTAATAGTAGCCTCTATCAATTCTTGATCGTGCAGCAATTGCAGGGTTTCATTTACTTCTTCTTCACTCGTATTACTTCTTGTAGCGATCAAAGCAGTATTGATTTGTAATACGTGATTTTCACTGCTTCCATAGGTACGCAATATGGCCTGTATAATTGCATTAGCAACAGGTCTGTTTTGGGCAAAGGAAATGATTCTTGTTCCGCTTTCGCGAAAGCTTACACTGCAACGTCTCCTATAACCTTGTGCAAGACTGATGACACTAAATCTGTCTAAGGCATTAAGGGCGCTGTAGGCTTGCATACCATTTAACTCATAAGTGGCGCAAAATCTTGAAAATGATAGCGTATGGGTTTGCTCTTCTCCTTCACCTATGGCAATTCTTAAATAATTGGATAATTTGCGATAGATCAATTTGAGGTAATCTGCTGTAGGTTTTGATTTTACAAACTGATTGTATGCGTGTTCAATATCGTTGCGATTGTAAATAAAATAAGCAATACTGTCAGCGCCATCTCGACCAGCTCTTCCAGTTTCTTGATAGTAACTTTCAACGCTGTCGGGCAACTGCATGTGAACCACACTACGCACATCTGGCTTATCTATTCCCATACCAAAGGCATTGGTCGCTACCATCACCTGTATTTTATTATTCATCCAGGATTGTGCAGTGCGTGATCGTATTTTATTAGAAAGACCACCGTGATAGAACCCTGCAGTAATTTGAGCTTGTTGAAGGAGTAAGGTGAATTCTACGGCATTCTTTCTACTCCTTACATAGGTGATACTGCTACCGGGTTGAACGTTGTAAAAATGGCGTAGTGCTTGTCGTTTATCTCCAGTATTTTCTATTTTATAATGGATGTTGGAACGCTCATAACTAGACTTAAATACTCGTGCATCTTCTAGTTCCAGAACAGTCACTATGTCCTCTTGCACCGCTTTTGTTGCTGTAGCTGTTACCGCAATTATAGGAACTCGCGGGTGTAATTCTTTTAAGGTAATGATCTGTCGGTAGGCGGGTCTAAAATCATGACCCCATTCACTGATGCAATGTGCTTCATCAATAGCGATTAGATTGACATTCATTTTAAGAACACGCTCCTTCACTAATGCTTGTTGCAATCGCTCTGGACTCATGTAAAGAAAATCATAATTTCCATAAATACAATTATCCAGTACATCATCCAGTTCTTGATAGGAGATACCACCAGTAATTCCTACCGCTTTGATATTTCTCTTTTTAAGTTGATCGACTTGATCTTTAATCAAAGCAACTAGTGGTGAAATAACGATGCATATACCAGGAAGTTGTATTCCAGGAATTTGATAACATACAGATTTCCCTCCACCGGTAGGTAACAAGGCAAGAGTATCCTTACCTTCTAATACACTGGAAATAATTTCCTGTTGTAAAGGTCTGAATAGGTCAAAACCATAAACGGTTTTTAATATGTCTAAGGATTTATTTATCAATACTATAAATGATCATTAATAAAAGTAAGACGTTTCTCTATATCAAATTTAGGAACGTTAATAGGGGCGTAGCCTAATTTGTTATAAAAGCTATTGAGAATACCTCCTAAAATCACCGCTTGCTCATAGCTTTCATAACGCTCATTGTCACTCTCATATATTTCCTCCCATGGTGGTAAAAAGAAGACCATATCGTATTGGTGCTCTTCACTGGCCTTGATAAATTCTGCTGGAATATCATCCCCTGTAAACTCATGATAGGCAGGGATGTCGGGAATGCCTCTGTCATAAAAATGGATCCCCTCTGTAGCCTTCTTGAATTGTAAAATACGACCAGCAAGCAACTCATTGCTAAAAGCAAGCGGGTCGGTTAGAAAAAGTCGCTCTATACCTTGCTGTTTTGCTTTTGCTGTTACTTCCCTAGAGATTTCATGATGTACGTTAAAGCCGTTTTTTTCAATAGCTCTAAGAACACTAGTTTTTCCAGATCCAGGACCACCGATGATTAAAATTCTTTTAAGTTTTTTCATAACAGTACAAAATAACTAAATCTATGAATAGCAATCGAGCGTATCATGAATTATATTTGCATATATACTATGGAAAATAAAAATACAGAAGAGTTTTATGCAAAACTAAAGATTCAGCTGGCAGACACGAGTTTATGGCCTTCTAAGTATTTGTATAAATTTATAGTCCCAACGCAAGGAACACAAATCTCAGAGATAGAAGCACTTTTTGATAATACAGGAGCGGTAATAACGACGAAAGAATCCAGTAAAGGAAAATACACCAGTGTTTCTATTGTAGTAAATATGAAAAATCCTGATGCAGTGATCTCTAAATATAAAGAGGTCAGTAAAGTTAAAGGAGTTATCTCTCTTTAATAGTTTATTTATTCTATTTTGTGTATTTTGCAACACTTCACATTAAGTAATACCATTTCAATTTGATATCATCATTAGAATACAATACGGAGCGCAACCAGCTTGTTATACCAGAATATGGGAGACATATTCAAAAGTTAGTGGAACATTGTAGAGCCTTAGAGACTAAGGAAGAACGCAATAAGATGGCCACTGCTATTATAGGTGTGATGGGTAATTTAAATCCACATTTAAGAGATGTCGCTGACTTTCAACACAAACTATGGGATCAATTATTTGTTATCGCAAATTTTGATTTAGACGTAGATTCCCCATATCCTATTCCTGATAGAGAAGAGCTTGCGGCTAGACCAGCAAGAATGTCTTATCCTCAAAAAAGACCTCGATACCGATTTTATGGAAATAACATCCAGGGAATGATCAATGTTGCTCTAGGATGGGAAAAAGGAGAGAAAAGAGAAGCACTTGCGTATATTATTGCAAACCACATGAAGAAATCGTTCTTAAATTGGAACAAAGACTCTGTAGATGATGCGGTTATTTTCAAGCACCTCTTTGAATTAAGCGAAGGGGAGATCAATCTTGCGGCAAAAGAAGAAGATCTTTTAGAATCTAAAGCCTTGATTTATCGCAACACAAGTACCAATCGTTCTAATACCAACGACAATAAGCGTCAGCATGGTAAAAAGAACACGAGGAATAACAGTAGCAGTAGTAGTAATAGCAACAGAAGGAGAAGAAATTAAGTTCCTTTCTTTTTTACACATTATAAAAAGCCCCATTTTAATTATAAAATGGGGCTTTTGATTTTTAATAAATAATCTAGATTAAATAGATTTTCTGGTATCTTCAGAGTTCATTCTCCAGGCATCTAACATCCAAGAAGTAGTTTCTAGTTCTCTGATGTAAGCGCCAATTAAATCAATGGTACCCTCGTCTTGACACGCTCCAGCTGTCGCTACAACTTTTGACATTTGAGAAAGAATAGCTCCATGGTCTTCTATTAAATTATTCACCATTTCCAAATCAGATAATTCTGACTTGGTTTCTTTTAAATTAGAAATTTTTAAGTAATCACTATAATTGGATGTAGGTTGATACCTTAGGGTTAAGATACGCTCTGCTATTGCATCAATTTTTATAATGGCATCGTCATACATTTCTTCAAATTTAACATGTAAATCAAAGAAAGAGCGTCCTACAATATTCCAATGGTAATTTCTTAATTTTTGGTAATACAAGTGGTAATCAGCTAATAAAATATTAAGTTCTTTGCTGGTGTCTTTTGCTTTTTCCATATTGAAGTTTAGGTAATTCATTATTTTTATTTTTCTTGTTGTTTTTTTTGATGGTAGTTTAATCTAAGTTAAGACATCAGTGCTCCAAGATTTTGTTTCCATAACTCGTTAACGGTTGATCCTTTGTCTTTCTTTCCATTTTCTTTTCCATATTTCAATATAATCATATACAGTTCGACTTTTTATGAAATTGAAGTTAAAATGTGTTTATAAAATCACAAATCAGTAGAAGGAATCCGGTTATAGTTTGAATCTATTAGGTAAAGTTGAATTATTTAACAACAAAAAATGTTTCAAAACTTTTGTCTGTTAATTGCATCCAGAGTAATGGTGCAAACCCTCTCTCCAAGCTATCGTTGGTGAGTGCTAATGCTTCATGGAAGGTATAGGAAGTAAGTAATTCTTGTGGTGTCATTTTCCACGCATATTTTTCTGGTAGAAAATAGGTGTTTTCAGTTTCCGCTTTCGCGAAAGCGGAACTCTTATAATAATACCCAGTAATACTCGATTTATGAATGTATTTAAATTTATGATCCCATAATTGATGGGGTATGAATACATGTGCCAAAAAACAAACTTGCTGTTTTATTTTTTCTACAGCAATATCATGACTCTTTAATAACTCCACAGCTTCTGCAGTGTAGAGTAAAGGGAGTTGATGGTTTTTAAGATGCTCTAATTTCCGTACCAGATTATCTCTGCCGTTGGGACCTTGATATTTGTTGAGCTCTTGAAGGACTGGTGATTTCTCAGTACTTGTGATGGTAGGATTATAAATGTAAAACTTATAGACTAACTCTATGTGTATAGTGGAATTAGTACGCAGATCCTTAATGACATAGTCCAGTTCTCCTTTGGTGATCTTCCCTTTAAATATCTGTATATTAGATAGTAATAATTGATAATTACTGGATTGCTCCACACAAAACTTGAAAAAGTATTCGGCTCTTTTACCCAATAAAGTTCCTTGAGGTATCACTGGTAAATCTAATGACTCTTGATCCTTTAGATGATCAAAAATAAAATTTGATAATCCGAACTGTTCTAGTCCCAGTAAAGTTCCAGACCACAAACTTGCCGTTTTATAAAAAGCTTTAAAACGTTCCAAGTTGCTTTGCATAGGTCTATAATTGAGGGTATTGATTTTTTAGGTAAGCACCAGTAGCTGGTCCTAAGTTGAATAATACATCAAGACCACTCAAAGGTTGTGTAAACCCATGCTTTTCTTGAAACACTTGTATATAAGGGCTTATATGCATAAGCGGGCGGTCTTTAGCATGAATTAGTCGCTTGGCTAGTGGATCGTTTTGATAGTCTTGAGTGATTTTTATTTCTCTATGCAGTTGCAAGTGTTCTAATAAAAAATGAAGTGTTTTAATATTCCATTCGATTAAAGAGGTTGGAATGTCTTTAAAAAGCATCTCGAGATCATCTTGATAATATTCAAAGTAAGGACTGCTGTAATAAGCACTTTTAATGCTTTTTAAATGAGTAGTCGCCCAATTTTGTGAATGATCTATTTCAATTGAGTTATAGGGTACCGAATTTCCTTTTTTTTGATGTATTACAGGAATGTTAAGTGCGAGTTTACCATTTGCCGCAGCGATGTAAGTTCTATTGCGATAGGTCTGTTTAACGTAACTATCTTGTGTTTCTAAAAGAAGGCTTGAAGATTTATGAATATGAACGAGGGCTATTACATCCACAAAATACGATGGATGAATAATGATTTCATTCATAACTTTTAACTTCTTACTTTTAATATTCTTTTTACGATAAAATATCCAGCCACAACAACAAGGAAATAAATTAAGTAGGAAGTAGGCTGTCCAGGGCCATTTACTGTGGTGAACATTCTTTCCCATCTAAAACCATTAGGAAACGATTGATTACCGTCATAACTCATCCATACAAATACGGGCTTCCCAACCACGTGATTAAATGGCACGTAGCCCCAGAATCTACTATCAAGACTGTTATCGCGATTATCTCCCATAAGCCAATAATAATCTTGCTTAAAAGTATAAGAGATGAGTGGTGCGCCATTTAAAAGTACTTGGTTTCCTTTTAAAGTGATGTCCTGAAAAGTATCCATTTCACTTCCTTCATAAACTTCAATGATTCTTTCAAAGTATGGGATATTCTTATAGTCAATGTCTACGGTCATTCCTTTGGCAGGAATCAAGAAAGGGTCTCTATCATCGGCATTGTTTGATGTTCTTCCATCATAGGGAAAAACATTAGGTCTCATATAAAGGGAGTTTTCGTCCTGTAGGTCTCTTAAGGCCATACTCATAGGACTTCCTATGTCCCTGTTTTGTCTTTCTACATTAACCACATGTCCAGAGGCTTTTATTTTTTCTATGGCTTCTTCTGTAGCAGCTTTAACAAAAAATGCTGGCCTGCCAGTTTTTAAATGAGAACCAAATTGAAACCCATCAGTGATGTCATAGGTAAAGAAAAACTCTTCTCTTGTTAATCTACTTCCATCTGGGAAAACCATTTCTTGATCTGTCTGAGATACAGCATCGGTTTCTATGACATAGGAGTGCTGAGGCTTTGCGCGTTCAGGAAGTATTAATTTATCTCCATTGATAAAGATAGCTCCATTTTTCATAGACATCGTATCGCCGGCGATAGCTACACATCTCTTGACATAATTGGATTTTTTATCAATAGGCTTGTAATGAAATTTCCCATCATCATTGGGGTACGAATTAATGGTATCTGTAGGGTAATTAAAAACTACAATATCATTGCGTTTTATTTTTTGAAATCCCGGAATTCTCGCATAAGGCAATTGGGGTCTGGCTAGATAGCTCTTTACACCCAAAATAGGAATGGTATCGTGTACCATTGGGGCCGCAATAGGGGTCATAGGTAGTCTTGCACCATAATGAAATTTACTTACAAATAAGAAATCTCCAGTAAGCAAGGATTTCTCTAAGGAAGAAGTTGGAATGATAAAAGGCTGCATCACATAGGTATGCACGATAGTAGCTGCTATAACAGCAAACAGAACGGAGTTGGTCCATTCTCCGGCAGCTGTTCTCGGATTTAAATCCCTTTCTTCTATATGACGTAAGGATTGTGTATAATTAATGTAATAGATGTAAAAGCCTAAACTAACCACACCTAAAATAGTATCTAACCTTTTATTGTAACCGAAGGATCTCAGTGTATCTACCCAGACGACGATAAACATCATGATATTTACCACTGGCAGGAATAAAAGGATGGTCCACCACCATGGTCTATTCATTATTTTCATTAAAATAACCGCGTTAAAAACAGGAACAAATGCTTGCCATGCCTTATACCCAGTAGCAACGTACATTTTCCAAGTTCCTAGTCCATGTACCAGCTGGATTATTAAAAATACGATTAACCATTCTGTCCAATTCATAATTGATATGTTCTAATGTGATAAAAGTGTTTAGGTTGTGTTACAATCCTAATACATCTTTCATCGTGTATATTCCTTTTTTATTAGTAATCCACTCTGCGGCAATGATACTTCCAATTGCAAAGCCATCTCTAGTTTGTGCCGTATGAATAATTTCTATACGATCTATTTCATTTTGATAGGTAACACTATGTGTTCCCTTTACCTCATTTTCTCTCAGGGCCTCTATAGGTACAGAGTTCTTTTTTAAGGTATTACCTAGATGCCAATTCTCTTTCCTTAGGCTTTCTGAAAGTCCTTCAAATAAGCTAATTGCCGTGCCGCTAGGGGCATCTTTTTTTTCTGTATGATGAATTTCTTTCATTTTTACATCATACTCGTTAAACCGGCTCATCATTTGAGCTAATTTCTTGTTGAGTTCAAAGAATATATTCACTCCTAGACTAAAATTAGAAGCATATACCAAACTGGATTTATGTTGAGAAACCAGCTTTGTAATTTCAGCAATATGCTTGTTCCATCCAGTGGTACCGCATACTATTGGTATCTGTGTTGGAATCAAATACTTTAAATTTCCCAGGACACTTTCTGGACTTGTAAATTCAATAATAACATCGGCTTTTGTAATGTCTTCCATGGAGTCGTTGCGCCCCACGCGAGTAACTACAGTATGACCGCGTTCTAGTGCTATTTTTTCAATAGCCTTGCCCATTTTACCATATCCTAATAATGCTATTTTCATATTAAAAAGTGTAGCTCAAATTAAAACCATAGGAATTGCCAATGGCTAAAGTATTATAATCCATATAAGGTAAGAAACTCAAATTACGATCCACGCTAAATTGGCTCAAATGTCCATCAACATTAGCATCAATTATTTGTAGGACATAAAGAGCAGCAGTTATTAAGATGCTTAACTCTTTATTGCGTTGTGATGTGCGTTGTGCTCGTTCTAATCCTTCTGTGCTTATAATAGGGGTGCCGTCTTCATTTGAAAACTCATCGTCAGTTCCTCCAGCAAGTCTTATTCTAAAAGCATCTCTTAGTCGGTTGTATTCTTTGTCGTTTATAGTGTAAGCATAAATTGGTAACCCCACTGCAGCGATTGCTAGAGGTACTTTCCAGTATTGTTTATTGTAGGCTTGTCCTAAACCAGGTATGACAGCGCTATAAAAAGCCGCTTTTGCAGGCCTATTGGCATCATAAGCTGCAACACTGTCTTGCGCGACGAGCAAGGTGTCAAAATTAGGTCCGGGAACAGTTGTGTTTTGTGATAAACCTAATATTCCCGAAAAAAGTAATATGTAAAAAAAGCTTTTACTCATTGATCAACTTTACAATACGTTCAAAATCAGCTTTAGAAGCGTAAGAAATAGTTATTTTACCCTTACCAGAATTTGCCATGGTAGTGGTTACTTTTGTGTCTAGTAAGGCGTTTAACTCCTTTGTTTGCTTAGAGATATGCTCTGGTAAGGAATTGGTTTTAGTTGGCTTTCGCGAAAGCGTACCACTTTTTAATTCCTTTACCATTTTCTCCGTATCTCTTACAGAAAGGCTATCGCTGAGGATCTTTTGATAAATATCTAGTTGTTGTTCTAGACTTTCTACTGTGATCAATGCGCGACCATGTCCCATAGAAATAAACCCATCTCTCATACCTGTCTGTATGATAGGGTCTAATTTTAACAGGCGTAGGTAATTAGCTATAGCGCTACGAGATTTTCCGATACGATCACTCATTTGTTCTTGAGTAAGATCTATCTCTTCAATGAGTCTTTGATAGGAAAGAGCAATTTCAATAGGGTCAAGGTCCTGACGTTGTATGTTTTCCACCAGCGCCATTTCAAGAGATTCTTGATCATTTGCAATACGTACATAAGCAGGAATAGTATCCAAGCCTAGAAGCCTAGAAGCGCGACACCTGCGTTCTCCAGAAACGAGTTCATACTTACCAAACCCCTTTTTACGTACCGTAATAGGTTGTATCACACCAAGTTCTCTTATGGAAGAAGCCAGTTCTCTTAATTGATCCTCGTTAAAACTGGTTCTAGGTTGAAACGGGTTCATGTCGATGTCCTCTAAAGAAAGGTCTATGACATTACCTACTATTTGATCTGCATTTTTATCTGTAGTAGAATTGATATCGTTACTAGGGTCTTTTAAAAGTGCAGATAAACCTCTTCCTAGTGCTTGTTTTTTAGTTGCTTTGGCCATATTGCTTAGGCGTTTTTCTGTATGAGTTCATTGGCAAGGCTCAAATAGTTTTCTGACCCTTTACTGGACGCATCATAATTAATAATACTTTCTCCATAAGAAGGTGCTTCACTTAAACGCACATTACGTTGAATGATTGTTTTAAAGGTAAGGCCTTCAAAATGTTGATTCACTTCTTCAACCACTTGATTAGAAAGTCGCAGCCTGCTATCGTACATGGTAAGTAATAAACCTTCTATATCAAGGTTGGCATTATGTATTTTTTGAACACTCTTTACCGTGTTCAGTAATTTACCTAATCCTTCTAAGGCAAAGTACTCACATTGAATAGGAATTAATACCGAATTGCTCGCGGTGAGTGCATTTAAAGTAAGTAAACCTAAAGATGGAGCACAATCGATAATAATGTAATCGTAGCTATCTTTTATACTCTGTAAAGCTTTTTTCATCATGTACTCGCGGTCTTCTTTATCTACGAGCTCTATTTCTATGGCAACAAGATCAATATGTGATGGAATAATGTCAACATTAGGAGATGCTGTTTTGATAATTAAATCCTCTGCCTTTGCAGAGTTCTCTATAAGCTGATAGGTTCCTTGTTCAATAGTGTCTACATCAATTCCTAAGCCTGAAGTAGCATTTGCCTGAGGGTCAGCGTCAATGAGTAAAACTTTCTTTTCTAAAACACCTAAACAAGCTGCAAGATTAACAGCTGTTGTTGTTTTTCCTACACCACCTTTTTGATTTGCTATGGCAATTATTTTACCCATGGAAGATTTATAAATTAAAAATGCTAAAGTAAATATTTTACAGCGGATTTTAGGCTCTATTCCATAATTTGGTTGACAAGATTTTGTTAGTAAGTAGGTATTTGTGCTTATTTCATTGATTTGGAGCTTCAGACTTTAACAAATGATTTTATAGCAACTGGTCAATTTATCGATCTAGTAAGATCTAAGAACTAACTTTGCTTTATGAAAAAACTACTCGTCATAGGAAAAAACTGGCCAGAACCTAACACAACAGCTGCAGGCTACAGAATGCTACAGTTGCTCAGGATTTTTCAAGAAGACGCATATCAAATTCATTTTTCATGTGCTGCAACAAAATCTGAATTTTCTGAGGATTTAAAGTCTTTACAGATCATTGAAAAGTCTCTTCTTCTCAACGATTCTAGTTTTGACGATTACGTCAAAGAATTGCAACCAGATATCATCCTGTACGATCGTTTTATGACCGAAGAGCAATATGGGTGGCGCTGTAGAGAACAGGTAACTAAAGCGATTCACATACTGGATACTGAAGATCTACATTTGTTGCGAAAAGCTAGGGAAGAAGCCTTCAAGAAAAAGGAACAGGTAAATGTATATAATGAAACTGCTATGAGAGAAATTGCAGCTATATACAGGTGTGATTTGAGTATTATTATTTCCAAAGTAGAGATGGACCTATTAAAGCAGATATTTCAAGTACCAGACGCCAAGTTGATTTACGTGCCTTTTTTATTCCAGGCTTCTCTATATCAAAAGAATCAGAAGAGCCTCCCTAGTTACCAAGAACGAAAACATTTTATAATGATTGGGAACTCCCTACACCGTCCTAATTACGACGCGATTTTACATATGAAGAAGGATATATGGCCTAGTATTAGAAAACAATTGCCAGGGGTGGAGATTCATATTTACGGAGCTTATCAAAAGGAGAAGATCAACCAACTTCACAATAAGGAACAAGGATTTATTATAAAAGGATTTGCTCTAAATGCCATGGATACTTTAAAACAATATAGAATATTGATGGCACCATTAAGGTTTGGCGCGGGTTTAAAGGGTAAGATATTTGATGCCATGCAATCCTGCACACCAGTCGCAATGTCCTCTATTGCGTCAGAAGGCATGTTTAACGATGGGAAGTTATACGGTTTTGAGGAAAACGACCCCATAGATTATGCAAATAAATCTGTGGAATTGTATAGCTCTAAATCAGAATGGAATCATATCAGTGGTACTAATGAGGAAGTATTAAAAGATAATTATGAGTATACCGCTTTCGCGAAAGCTTTTTTAGATCGAGTTGTATCGATAAATAACCAAGACTTGTCCATCGAGTTAAAGGATGATTTTTTCATCAAAATGCTTAACTATCATTCCAATAATAAATATAAATATTTGAGCAAATGGATCGAGCTGAAAGAGCAGTTATCAAAAAGTTAATTCACCCTTTTTTTCAACCCTTTTTTCGACCAAATTACCAATATGTATTTCATCGATAAAAAATATATTCACCCCACTTTTAGCCCTCAAATGTTCATTACCATCCAATTGGTAACTATTATAAGGGCTATATCTTAACTTTTACCGATTAAAAGCATTAACATTTGTTTAGCATATCGACGTATGAAAAGCTAATTATATTTTTTTATAAATTACTTTATTTATTAATTACCTAATAATCAAGTATTTAAATTAAAATATTTATTTTTTTATGATGTAATGCATAGCATTTTGCTTGTATCTGCTTATTTCATTTTTTATTCTTGTGTCACTCATTTTTAACATTGGAATAATGAAAAAAATTAACCGATTAAACCTTAGGGTGTTACTCACTGTATTCACCTTATTATTTACCGTTTTTCTTTTTGGACAGATTACCATTTTTGATGCTCATTTTGAAAATGGGTTTGGAGATAGTTCATGGTCCTATCAAAACAACGGTGGTCTTTCTTTTCAAAGAGGTACTAATAATACATACTTTCCCGGTAATCCTGGAAGATATCAATACTCAGGTACATCAAGTAATCGCTATCGAAATAATACGGACATATCTGCAACTTCTCCGGTTATTGATTTATCCGGTTATGATAAAATGACTTTGTCTGTAGACATTAGTCATGACACTCAGACTAGTTATGATGGAATGAACATAGAGTTTACCAATGATGCTGGGGCTAACTGGCACTTACTAGGAATATATAACGGTGAAGCAACGAACTGGTATAATAGAAGTTATGATGTAACTGCGACAGGAAGGATTTCAGTTATGATAGGCGCATGGAGTGGAGACTCCAACGGATGGTTCAATGCTTCCATTGATTTGCCATCTCAAGCATTTGATAATCAAAGCAGCGTGCAGTTTAGAGTTAATTTTGAAAGTAATGGTTCTACCACAGACCGTGGTGTGGCATTTGATAATTTTACAATTGTCGGATTTACTCAACAGGTTAAAAATTACATTACTTGTGGAGCTGGTATCTATGACAACCTAGAGTTGTGGCTCAATACAGAAACACTAGCGTTAGCAGGATTGAATAATGGAGATCGAGTGAGTGAATGGGAAAATACTTCAGCATTACTTGCTGGGTCAAATATCAGTCCAGATTGGACTAATGCTAAGGCTTCAGGATCAGAACGACCTACCTATTATGATAATTCCACCAATAACGTCAATTATAATCCAGTAGTCTCCTTTGATGGGTCCAACGCAATGTTTGGTAAGTCTGGATTTTACAGTGAAGATCTATATATCGTCATTAACCCAACACTTACCATATCTGCTTCTCGTCCTACAGAGGATGTTTTTTTAGGAGACGATTATGTGACGGATGGAAGAAATCAAGATATAACAGGTATTGCTATCAATAACTCTTCAGCTAGATATGGAGCTTCGCCGGACATTGTGGGTTATAATCAAGGAGCTCAAAGTGATTACGGTAAAGCCATTATTCATCCTACGTTAGTTTATGACCGCCCCGTTATTTTTAATGCCCGTTTGAACGCCGCTGGTAATGCGATGGATTTGTATCTAGATGGTATAGACTTGGGTGTTACGGTTGCTCCGTCTTTTACTCAGGAAGAAAATCTAGCCACGTTTAAAAACATTTTAAACTCAAGATATTGGTTGGGTAGATCAGAGTATTTTGGACCTAGTTTCACAGGTGATTTTTTAGAGGTGATGTCCTTTTCGCAACGCAAGAGTGATGCAGATCGCAAACGTATAGAATCTTACTTAGCCGTAAAATTTGGAATAACGCTCGGTCTTTATGAACTTACAGCTATAGGTGTTCCACACGTTCCAGGCGAGTATTTTGATTCTAATGGAGTTGCTTTATGGAACACAACATTAGATTTTGGCTATACGAACAATGTAACAAGTATAGGTCGTGATGATTGTTATTTATTGAATCAGAAACAAGCAAAAAGTGTGGACCCGTTTACTTTTATGACGGTAGGTTTAGGAGATATTTATCCTACTAACAGTGCTAATCCAAGTGCTTTTGAAGATAGTGGTGACTTTTTAATGTGGGGTAGTACTCGCGGGGCCCTTTCAGCACTGCCAACCCCTCTAGAGGTAACTTTAGGTCCAAGCCTTGTAACTACGTTTACAGACGTGACAGAGCGAACTTGGAAGTTTAAAGAGCTGTCTCAAAACGCTAATGATATTCCAGAAGTAAAAATATCAGTAGTAACAGCTGGATTAATTTCCTTACCACCACTAGTTGGAAATGACGCTTATGTCATGATAGTTGCCGATGATGATAATTTTACAACAGCAGTTGAAACCATCTTTCTGGAAACGGTGGGTGCTAATCAAGAAGCTACGTATGATTTTGATGGGACACGTTTTATGAAATTTGGCGTTGCTCATGAAGTTATTGCTTCTAAGGACATCCTCTTTGATGGGACCAATGATTATGTAGCTATGGGAGACGAAGTGGGGTTAGGCGGTGATTACTCTATCTCTGCTTGGGTAAAAACAGATGGATCCAATTCAAGCAATTCCAATAAAACAATTGTTTCTAAAAGAGCGGCAGGTAACGATGGCTATCATTTCTACTTAACAGACAGCAATCGCCTGGCAATGAGCCATAACGGGACGTCTATTATAGTTAGTAATACTGCTTTAAGTAATAATGTATGGAGGTATGTGACTTTTACATACACTGGTAGTACAGCAGTGCTTTATATAGATGG
The DNA here is from genome assembly GCF_002831625.1 of Nonlabens sp. MB-3u-79. Classification (NCBI taxonomy): domain Bacteria; kingdom Pseudomonadati; phylum Bacteroidota; class Flavobacteriia; order Flavobacteriales; family Flavobacteriaceae; genus Nonlabens; species Nonlabens sp. MB-3u-79. The sequence goes on from NZ_CP025116.1 coordinate 2,388,835, forward strand.
AGTCGAAGATATCACTCAGAGTATAGCTAATACAGTTCCTAATGATGCTAAGTTTTGTATTGCTTCTCGGTATGTAGACAAAGATAACATCATCGATAACTTTTCAGGAAGTCTGGATGAGATCAGGATATTTTCCAGAGCCCTTAGTCAGGATCAGATCCGTTTTATGATGAATCAAGAAATTGAAATTGATGGAACAGGTATAAAAGGATCTATTATTCCAGACACAGTGAGTAGGAATGATATTTCTGGATTGGATTGGAATAATGATCTAGAAGCTTATTTCAACATGAATACGTACATAGGAACGCACCTTAACGATGCTTCAGGAAACGGACATAGAGGTGGTTTGATCCAGCCAGATAGTTTTAGTATCAACGAGCAAACGGCACCTCTTCCTTATATATCTACAACAGATGGAAATTGGAATAGCGGTAGCAGCTGGAGTAACGGTAGTGCGATGTTTATCCCAGGCTCCACGAGAGTTATTAATGGCACGACTATTTCAATAGACTGGAATATAGCTGTTGTCAATGAAAATATTATTGCAGATAATAAGGACTACACCCTATTAGGGCTTGAAGTAGGCACGTTAGGAAATCTTTCTATGGAAGGCGATCGAGGCCTTACGATAACTCATAACTTAAAATTAGACGGCACCATAGATCTTCAAGGAGAATCTCAATTGGTACAATCTACGGATAGTGATTTGATCCCTTCTATTACAGGAAAGATAGAAATAGATCAGCAAGGGACTTCTGATTTGTTCAACTACAACTACTGGAGTTCACCTGTAAGCAGAATTACAAATGGTGCTAATAACAACGGATACACCATCTCTGGAGTTCTTAAAGACGGAACTTTAGTAACAACTCCTAGGGATTTATTATTTACTCCGTCCTCAGTAGGAAATGGTGCTCCGGGAACAGCTAGCACACCTGCCACTATTTCAGGAAGATGGTTGTATAAATATGGAAACACAACTAGTAACACCTATGCCAACTGGGAATATGCAGGCCCTAGCAGCAGTCAGCTTACAGGAGAAGCTTGGACGATGAAAGGAACAGGAGCCGCAGGAGCCACACAGAACTATATCTTTGTAGGGAAGCCTAACAATGGAGATATCAATTTAGACATTGATAATGGTAATGATTACTTGGTAGGAAATCCTTATCCAAGTGCACTAGATGCTCATGAGTTTATCTCAGATAATCCAGATACAGATGGGACCGTTTACTTTTGGGAACATTGGGGAGGAAACTCCCATATATTAAGAGACTACCAAGGAGGTTATGCTACCTATAATTACTCTGGTGGAGTAGGAAGTGCGACTTTTGGGACTTCAAATCCAGATATCAATCAGGGAGGAGTAGCCACCAAGCGACCAGAACAATTTATCCCAGTAGGGCAAGGATTCTTTGTCACAGGAATCAATAATGGTGGGAGCATTAGATTTAGAAACGATCAGCGTCAGTTTAGAAAAGAGTCCGATGGGCAAAGCTTATTTGTAACTGCTCCGGGAAGTAATCCTATCTCAAGCATAGGACATCTCAATACAGTCAATGACCCACGCTCAAAAATAAGACTAGGATTTGATTCTTCAAATCTTATTCACAGACAGTTGTTGTTGACTATAGATAGCAACGCGACATCAGGTTTTGACAGAGGTTATGATGGAAGAATGCAAGAAGAGCAAATGGATGATATGGCTTGGAAGCTACCTAATGAGAAACTATTGATCCAAGGAGTTCCTGCCATGGATACTAGCACAGAGCTGCCTTTATTTATAAAAATAAATAACAACAGTAGTTTTAGTATTAAGCTAGATGATTTACGCAATGTGTCTGCTACGCAGGAAATATTTGTCAAAGATGCCTTATTACATACGTATGTCAATCTTATGAATGGTACTTATACCAGCCCACAACTGGTTGCGGGAACTTATGAAGACCGCTTCTCTATTAGCTTTTCAGACCCATCTACTTTGAGTAATGATCCTTTAGAAATAAGCGCTACAGATATTATTGTATTTACACCTAATAATATAGAAGAGCTACATATCAAGAAACCTGTAGAAATAGAGATCCAAGAGCTTAGGATCATCAACATGTTAGGACAAGAGTTGAAAGTTTGGGATGTAGCCGATCAGAATGGAATCATTAGAATAGACACCTCTTCCATTGCGAGGGGTAACTACATTATAAAAATGAATACTAATTACGGTATTCAAACTAGAAAGGTGATCATCAAATAAAAGTCACTCACAAATAATTTAAAAAGCCTGTTTTCAAAAGAAAACAGGCTTTTTTTCTAGCGGGTAACATTGCTGCTTTTAAGAAAACAGTGATTTAACGATCACAATCTACATAATCGCTATTGTAATCCTTTGGGCTAATTCTAATGCGATTAATATATACATAAACACTATTTGGGTCATCTACTAAGAAATAGGATCCATTGGTACCGTTACGACCATCTACATGAATGCGATCGGTAGTTTTTTCAGATCTTTTAATTTCAGCTCTATCTCGATAAGCAACCATTTTTGTGCTAAAATGAATGTTCTCTTCATACCTATTTCTAAACTCAACAGACCAACGAGTTTTTTTTGCATATTTATTATAACCATCATTGCGCACTCTAAAATCCAAACCTCTTAAGCAATCGGTAAGATTCCAAGAGCCCCATTTTCCTTCTTGGTAATCGGCGAGGTTGATTTCTATTAGCAGGTCTAAAGATTCATCAATACACTCTTCCTTTATAGGAGTAAAACTGTATAAAGATATACCAACTATCAGTATACCAGTTAGATAAATTAATTTTTTCATAATTGTAAAATTTTAAGATAACCAAATATACTAGACTTGTCCTTTATATAAAATACCCTATAAAGGGTAATTTTCTTTGATATTTAGTGCTGTTTTATGTTTTTTAAACAATAGGAAACCACAGATGGAACTTTATTCTGTCTGAAAACGACATAAAAAAAGCCCAATCATAAGATGGGCTTTTCTATAAATAGTAGGGGAGTAATCAACTATACCGGTACCAATTCTTCCAGTTGAATTTCACACTGTCCCTTTAATATATCCTTCATAGTTTCTCGTTCTCTTATCAAGTGGGATTTACCGTTGTACCAAAGAACCTCTGCAGGTCTGTAACGAGAATTATAATTACTTGCCATAGAAAAACAATAAGCTCCTGCATTAGAGAAGGAAAGAATGTCTCCTTCTGTAATTTCTGATATTTGACGGTTGTTTGCAAACGTATCTGTTTCACAAATATATCCTACGACACTATAAAACCTGTTCCTACCTTCTGGGTTAGATATATTATTGATGCCGTGGTACGAGCCGTACAACATAGGTCTTATCAAATGATTAAAACCAGAATCAATTCCAGCAAATACGGTAGAGGTGGTTTGTTTCACCACGTTTACCTGTGCCAGAAACTGTCCTGCCTCGCTAACTAAAAATTTCCCAGGTTCAAAAGCCATTGTAATATCACGACCATAATCTTCACAGAATTGGTTGAAACGTTCACTTAATTGCTCCCCTAAGTCTGCAATATCTGTAGAGACGTCGCCTTCCTTATACGGGACTTTAAAACCACTACCGAAGTCAATAAACTCCAGGTCCTTAAACTTAGCAGCCGTTTCAAATAAAATATCGGTCGCATAAAGGAATACACCAATGTCCAAAATGTCACTACCAGTATGCATGTGCACACCATTAACCGTCATTCCCGTGTTCTCTACAATACGCAAGATATGAGGAATTTGATGTATGGAAATTCCAAATTTACTATCGATATGTCCTACAGAAATATTTGCATTTCCACCAGCCATCACATGAGGATTGATTCTTATGCAAACTGGTGTATTAGGATGCTTGGAGCCGAATTGCTCTAAAATAGAGAGGTTGTCTATATTGATTTGTACTCCTCTTGTGGCAACTTTCTCTATTTCCTCTAGGGATACACCATTAGGAGTAAAGATTATTTTCTTAGGATCAACGCCAGCAGCAAGACCTAATTCCACCTCTTGTAGACTCACGGTATCGAGTCCAGCGCCTAACTGTTTAAAAAGTTTCAAGATAGAGATGTTAGAAAGTGCTTTAACAGCGTAGTGAATTCTTAAGTTTTTCGCTTTCGCGAAAGCGGAAACCAAACGTTCATACTGAGCTACAATGACCTCTGCATCATAGACATAGACCGGGCTACCGTGCTCACGAGCTATGTTTAATAAATCTTGATTGTTCATGATTAAAATTAAGCCTACAAAAGTAGTAGAGTAGCAGAATTAAACGTGAATAATATCATAAAATTTAATACTAAGTTTAAAGTCTACAGATGCTCCATATAATGTGCATAAAATAAGCATTCTTTTAGATAGAATAATTTCAAATTCAAAGTTCACTTTCTTACTTTTGCTGTACTTAAATTGAATCTTAAAGAACAATTATGAATCTTCACGAATATCAAGGTAAAGAAATACTCGCCAGCTATGGTGTTACCATACAAAGGGGTAAAGTTGCAACAACTTCAGAGGAAGCAGTAGCCGCTGCAAAAGCGCTTACCGAAGAAACTGGAACTGGATGGCATATCATTAAAGCACAGGTCCACGCTGGTGGTCGTGGTAAAGGTGGTGGTGTTAAACTTGCAAAAAGCCTTGATCAAGTAAAAGAAATTTCTGGACAGATTATAGGAATGGATCTTGTTACTCCTCAGACAAGTGCTGAAGGTAAGAGAGTACACCAAGTTCTTGTTGCAGAAGACGTATACGGCCCAGGAGAGGCAGAAATAGAAGAATTCTATATGTCGGTACTTCTAGATCGCGCACAAGGAAAAAACATGATCATGTATTCTACAGAAGGTGGAATGGATATAGAAACTGTAGCTGAAGAAACACCACACTTGATTTTTACAGAAACGATACACCCATCTCATGGTCTTCAAGCTTTTCAAGCGAGACGCATTGCTTTCAATTTAGGATTAAGCGGTAAAGCTTTTAAAGAAATGACCAAGTTTGTCGACGCTTTATACAATGCTTATGTAGGATCTGACTCTGCTTTATTTGAAATCAATCCAGTCATTAAAGCTTCTAACAATACCATTATTGCAGTTGACTGTAAGATCACTCTTGATGAGAATGCATTGTTCCGTCATAAAGATCTTGAGGCGTTGAGAGATATAAGAGAAGAAAACCCAACAGAAGTAGAAGCAAGAGCTGTAGGATTGAACTATGTAGATCTTGACGGTAACGTGGGTTGTATGGTAAATGGTGCTGGACTTGCGATGGCAACAATGGACCTGATCAAACAAGCTGGTGGGGAACCTGCAAATTTCCTAGATGTAGGAGGAACTGCAGACGCTAAACGTGTGGAAGAAGCCTTCCGTATTATTCTTAAAGATGATAAAGTAGAAGCTATTCTTGTAAACATATTTGGTGGTATCGTAAGATGTGATCGTGTAGCACAAGGTATAGTAGACGCTTATAAAAATATGGGGGATGCTATAAATGTGCCTATTATCGTAAGACTTCAAGGTACAAACGCAGAAATTGCTAAGGAACTCATCGATAGCTCTGGACTAGATGTTCAAAGTGCTATTGAGTTTCAGGAAGCAGCTGATAAAGTACAAGCGGTTTTAAATAAGTAAAACCAAACAAAATATAGAATCAAAAATCCCCTTAAAGCTATGGCTTTAAGGGGATTTTTTTTAACAACACATTTCTTAAATAAAGGAGAGCGTCTTTTTTACTCCATCCCGTCGTCATGCTTTCTATTTTTTAAAGCTCTTTTTGACATGTAATTAATTATGATAGCAGTAGGTAAAACTGGTAAAACTACAAATAACACTATTTTTAAAAATCCCATCATCTTAAAGTATTCTAATTGAAAATTGATATCACTTAAATAAAATAACGCTGCCAAAAAAAATATAACAGGAATGATGACTTTAGCCACCTTGATATTGATATTTTTCATTATTTTCAAATTGTTGCATATGGAGACGTCTCACTAGGTTTTAAATAATACAACGTCTGAGCATAGGCAAAAACAGACCTGGTTTAATCTTCTTCTTCAGCCTTCTTCAAATCATCTACGGTAATTTCTGGAAGTGCTTCTGGATTGTCCATTTCTTTTTCAGAATAATCGTCTTCATCAAAGGATTCCATTTGCATAGAAAGACGCTTAGAAATCTTTACTAGGTACTTTGTATCTTTAGTAATAATTTCTACAGCTTCTATGGTTTCATACTTATGATTTTTAAAAGTAATCACGTCATCATCCCCATATCCATCAGGAAATTTTTCTACTAGCATAGCCAATACTTCTGGCGTAAGTTTTTTGTAATCAACAATAACATTTCTCATATCAAGATCGTTTGGGGCGTACCGAAAATATATTATTTATTACAATTTACAAAACTATATTTTGAAGCAATTTAAATTTTAAAGTAGAGAAAAGCTTTTGATGACATCTTCAACGGGTACGGTCTGGTCTGTAACAAAAGAGCCTATAGATTCCAATAAAACAAATCTGATCTCTCCATTCACATTCTTTTTATCGTGTGTCATCAATTCTAGCATTTGTTCAATTTCAGATGATGTAAAGGCTAATTTCAATCCTATTTGCTGGTACCAAGAAGCTATTTCATCAAAATCTTTTCTATCCAGTCCGGTATGTAGGTGGCTTAAATAAGATTCTAAATAAAGACCTGCAGCAATTGCTTCTCCATGCAATAGTGATTCCTGATGCTCATTAGATAAACAAAAGGACTCTATGGCATGACCTATGGTATGACCGTAATTCAACGATTTACGAGGCCCTTTTTCAAAAGGATCACTGTTTACTACTTTGTTTTTAATCACTGCGCTTTGATATATAAGGCTTTCAAAGGTTTCAGAATAATAATCATCACCTATTTGAAGCATATGATTCCAGTACGTACGATCTACAATAAGACCGTGTTTAAACATTTCTATAGAACCGTTAAGCAATTGTCTTTTTTCTAGTGATGCTAAGTAGGATGTGTCTATTAAGGTCATTTCTGGTGGGACAATAACACCTATTTGATTTTTTAGAGGCCCTATATCAACACCATTTTTACCACCTATAGCGGCATCTACCATACCTAAAACGGTAGTTGGAATGTGAATGAACGAGATGCCTCTTTTAATGGTAGAAGCGATAAAACCGCCTAAATCTGTAATAACGCCACCGCCAAGATTAATCATTAAACTATTGCGATCGCAGCCTAATTCAATCATCGCACTCCACACGCCACTGCATGTTTCTATGTTTTTGTGTTCTTCTCCTGGCTCTACTTCAATGATTTCAATACGAGCTTCTGTTTCTATATGCGGCAGGAGAACGGGATAACAATGTTCCATGGTATTTTCATCTACAAGTATGAAAATGCAGCTTGGGTTTTTAGAAGCGATAAAATTATTGAGATTCAGGTAAGTTTCTTCTTGGAAATGTATGCTGTATTTGGAATTTAGAATGGACTTCATTAAAAAATAGAGTTATAAGTTTGATGCTAATCACGCTTTCGCGAAAGCGAGAACATCACAGGCTTTTAATACATGTTATGTTTTATCAAAAGTAGCGTCTATAAGATTAAATAAATCCAATTTCGCAATTATATTTGTACCATGAACGAGAACCCTTTTAATAATACCGCAAATGCATTTTCTTTAAGGTCTGATAAGGAACTTAAGAAGGCACATTTTATATTTACTTCAATGTCTAAGCCATGGCTTGTCAACTTGGGTTCTAAGGCTACCATGTTTGCCTTAAACTGGCGCCTACCTGTAAAAGGGATCATTGAAGATACCGTTTTTCAACAGTTTTGTGGTGGTACAACAGATGAAGAGTGTATGCCGCTGGTAGAAAAAATGTATGAAAAAGGAGTGAGTTCTATACTAGATTACTCGGTAGAAGGTAAGGAAAACGAAGCTGATTTTGATGCTGTAGTAGGGAAGAAGTTAACCCTGATTCATATGGCTAGTGCTAATAATGCATTGCCTTTTGAAGTGGTTAAGCCCACCGCTATAGGTCGTTTTTATATTTGGCAAAAAATTTCTGAAAAGAAAACATTAACTGTTCCAGAAGAACTGGAGTGGGAACGTATTTACAACAGAGTAGATTTGCTTTGTAAGACAGCTGTGGATAATGATATCGCTTTGCTTTTTGATGGTGAAGAAACTTGGATGCAGGACGCTGCAGATGATCTAATTGGAGAGATGATGCAAAAGTACAATCATGGTAAAGCATACATATATAATACCGTGCAGTGTTATCGTCACGACAGGCTTGATTACATCATGGAGCTTTATGAAGATGCAAAAGCAAATGATTATATCATAGGGGCAAAAATTGTTAGAGGCGCCTACATGGAAAAGGAACGCGAGCGGGCAAAAAACTATAATTATCCAAGCCCTATTTGTGTAGATAAAGCTGCTACAGATGTCATGTATAATAACGTTATGCACTATATTCTAGACAGATTAGACACCATAAAACTTTGTATAGGAACTCATAACGAAGAAAGTACTCTAGATGCTATGCGAGTTTTATCAGAGAAGGAAATAGAGCCTAATACAAATGATGTATGGTTCGGCCAGCTGTACGGTATGAGTGATAATCTTACTTTTAATCTTGCTGCCTTGGGGCACAACACTTTTAAGATATTGCCATTTGGCCCTATTGAAGATGTGATGCCTTATCTTATAAGAAGAGCGCAGGAAAACACGTCTGTGGCTGGTCAAACAGGAAGGGAACTCACTCTTATCAGGCAAGAAATGAAAAGAAGAGGGATTTAATTGCTACTGGCTTAGTACTTTTTCTACTCTAGTAAAGCGATCACAATTTCTGACCCATAAACTGGTGTTAACCAGTTCTTCTCTTCCAGAGATGTGGTAAAAATTACAAGGAATAGTATCGGTGTTGGATTTTGTAAAATCGACCTTACCGTATTTAAGAATGAGTTGAATGTCTAGGGTGTCGATTTCGCTTTGTTGCAGCATGCTGCGTACTTCAGGAGAAAATCTCACATAGTTTTTTCTAGCTATATCGTTAAGTACACGATCTTCTGGTAACCAAGTACATTGTGTTCTCTTTCCGGTAAGAAAAAAGATAAGAAACACAATACCTATAGCAAAGCCGCCACCATAAAAACCTAATCGTTTTATAAAATTCATACTTTTTTAAAAGATGAGCAAATTTACGTCGCTGTAAGGTAAATTATACCATTCACCTACCGATTTATTAGTCACAATACCATGATAAAGATAAATCCCACACTTTAAACCCTTATCCATGCGTATGGCATGCTCTATACCACCGTCGTTTGCTATATTTAATATGTAAGGAGTAAAAATATTGCTTAAAGCTACACTGGCTGTTTTTGAATACCGAGCGGGGATGTTAGGTACGCAGTAATGAGTAATACCTAGTTTGGTATAAGTAGGCTGGTCGTGACTGGTGATCTCACTAGTTTCAAAACAGCCACCCATGTCTATACTGACATCTATAATTACAGATCCTTTTTTCATGTTCTCTACCATAGTTTGAGAAACCACGACAGGTGTTCTGTTTTCGCCTGTTAGCGCTCCTATTACCACGTCACAACGTCTTAGGGCTTTGGAGAGGTACTTAGGCTGTATGGTGGAAGTGAATAATTGCTGACTCACATTATTCTGCACATTTCGCAATTTTGAAATAGAATTATCAAAAATTTTAACGCTAGCACCTAATCCTAAAGCGGTTCTCGCTGCAAATTCGCCCACAATTCCAGCACCTAAAATAACAACATCTACGGGAGGCACCCCTGTTATATTGCCAAAGAGGTGTCCTGTTCTGTTTTCTCCATTAGATAACAGTTCGGCAGCGATAAGGATAGAGGCTACTCCAGAAATTTCACTCAATGCATTTACAGCAGTAAACCTTCCTTCGTCATCTGTGATGAATTCATAAGCAAGCGCAGTAATTTTCTTTTCAGCTAGTTTATTGAAATAATTTTGATCTCTAGTTTTTAACTGCAAAGCAGATATTAAAACCGATTGTGGCTTAATCATCTTGATTTCTTCTAAAGAAGGTGGTGCCACTTTAAGAATGGTGGGGCAAGAGAATATTTTTGCAGTATCAGTAGTCAACTCTGCTCCGGCATTGTTATAATCTTGATCTGAAAAATTGCTAGCTAGCCCAGCTCCTTTTTCTATTAAAATACGATGACCATGAGCACATACTGCGGCAACAGCATCTGGAGTTAAACAAATGCGTTTTTCTTGATGTTGAGTCTCCTTGGGGATTCCGATAAACAACTCCTTCTTGGTTCTTGTAATTTCAAGACGTTCCTCTTGAGGGATTAACTGATCTTTGGTAAAAGGAGTGGAGTAAGAGGACATTCAGCTAAAGCATTTATGAATTATATATTGGGATCAATTATTTGAACCAGCGATCACTAGGTTTCTTTATTCCATCTTCAATCTCACTGATATCGATACCGTGGATTTTATCAAAAATTTTGATTCTAGCAAGATAGGAAAGAGATAAGGAGATTATTACAACAGGAACAATAAAATACAATTCACCTGAATCAATATAAGTTGTAGAAAAATCAAAAAGATTATAAAGTTGAAAGGAGTATAAACTGATAGGTATAATTATAGTGTGGTACCACCAATGTTTACAAGTGAAAAACCAAATGAGTAGCAATAATAAAGGAACTAGTTTTTGAATTAATATCCATGAGGCCATTATACGATTACCGTCAAAGGATATAGATAAAGACTTAAACATCGAGGTTTCCCATAACCAGTTGGGCAATGCTTCATAATAATAGAAAGCGTATGGTATTATAGCCATAATAACAGCAATAGCGCTTCCTATAGCGATATTGTGTTTACCTTGACTTGACTTATTTTGGGTGCCCATATAAATTTAAAATTAAAAAGCTCGCTGAAAGTAAATGTAGTGAGCTTTTTATATAAAATCAAATAAAATCTTATCCAGTTACCAGCGGCTTGAATTTAGCGAATAACTTTTCTCCATTTTACTTGTTTTTTTTTTCTTAATTTCTTGAGGTTGAAACCGAACGGTGGCTCCAGCCATGGATACGCTAAAAATAATAGTGTCTTATAGAGACTGGTTATTCATCGCATAAGAGATGAACGAGTTGTCGAGTAATGATTTTTATTAATGATCTTATCCAGTAACTGGTGGCTTGAATTGTGCAAGAAGGCACTTTTCGATTTTACTTGTTTTTGTTTCTTTAGTTTCTTGAGGTTGAAACTGAACGGCAGCTCCAGCAATGGATACGCTAAAAACGGCTAAAAGGGCTAGTGCTTTAAGAGACTTGTTTTTCATAATATGGTATTTAGATGAGTTGATGAGTAATGAGTTTTATTAATGATCTTATCCAGTAACTGGTGGCTTGAATTGTGCAAGCAGGCACTTTTCGATTTTACTTGTTTTTGTTTCTTTAGTTTCTTGAGGTTGAAACTGAACGGCAGCTCCAGCAATGGATACGCTAAAAACGGCTAAAAGGGCTAGTGCTTTAAGAGACTTGTTTTTCATAATATGGTATTTAGATGAGTTGATGAGTAATGAGTTTTATTAATGATCTTATCCAGTAACTGGTGGCTTGAATTGTGCAAGCAGGCACTTTTCGATTTTACTTGTTTTTGTTTCTTTAGTTTCTTGAGGTTGAAACTGAACGGCAGCTCCAGCAATGGATACGCTAAAAACGGCTAAAAGGGCTAGTGCTTTAAGAGACTTGTTTTTCATAATATGGTATTTAGATGAGTTGATGAGTAATGAGTTTTATTAATGATCTTATCCAGTAACTGGTGGCTTGAATTGCGCAAGTAGGCACTTTTCGATTTTACTTGTTTTTGTTTCTTTAGTTTCTTGAGGTTGAAACTGAACGGCAGCTCCAGCAATGGATACGCTAAAAACGGCTAAAAGGGCTAGTGCTTTAAGAGACTTGTTTTTCATAATATGGTATTTAGATGAGTTGATGAGTAATGAGTTTTATTAATGATCTTATCCAGTAACTGGTGGCTTGAATTGTGCAAGCAGGCACTTTTCGATTTTACTTGTTTTTGTTTCTTTAGTTTCTTGAGGTTGAAACTGAACGGCAGCTCCAGCAATGGATACGCTAAAAACGGCTAAAAGGGCTAGTGCTTTAAGAGACTTGTTTTTCATAATATGGTATTTAGATGAGTTGATGAGTAATGAGTTTTATTAATGATCTTATCCAGTAACTGGTGGCTTGAATTGCGCAAGTAGGCACTTTTCGATTTTACTTGTTTTTGTTTCTTTAGTTTCTTGAGGTTGAAACTGAACGGCAGCTCCAGCAATGGATACGCTAAAAACGGCTAAAAGGGCTAGTGCTTTAAGAGACTTGTTTTTCATAATATGGTATTTAGATGAGTTGATGAGTAATGAGTTTTATTAATGATCTTATCCAGTAACTGGTGGCTTGAATTGTGCAAGCAGGCACTTTTCGATTTTACTTGTTTTTGTTTCTTTAGTTTCTTGAGGTTGAAACTGAACGGCAGCTCCAGCAATGGATACGCTAAAAACGGCTAAAAGGGCTAGTGCTTTAAGAGACTTGTTTTTCATAATATGGTATTTAGATGAGTTGATGAGTAATGAGTTTTATTAATGATCTTATCCAGTAACTGGTGGCTTGAATTGTGCAAGAAGGCACTTTTCGATTTTACTTGTTTTTGTTTCTTTAGTTTCTTGAGGTTGAAACTGAACGGCAGCTCCAGCAATGGATACGCTAAAAACGGCTAAAAGGGCTAGTGCTTTAAGAGACTTGTTTTTCATAATATGGTATTTAGATGAGTTGATGAGTAATGAGTTTTATTAATGATCTTATCCAGTAACTGGTGGCTTGAATTGTGCAAGCAGGCACTTTTCGATTTTACTTGTTTTTGTTTCTTTAGTTTCTTGAGGTTGAAACTGAACGGCAGCTCCAGCAATGGATACGCTAAAAACGGCTAAAAGGGCTAGTGCTTTAAGAGACTTGTTTTTCATAATATGGTATTTAGATGAGTTGATGAGTAATGAGTTTTATTAATGATCTTATCCAGTAACTGGTGGCTTGAATTGTGCAAGCAGGCACTTTTCGATTTTACTTGTTTTTGTTTCTTTAGTTTCTTGAGGTTGAAACTGAACGGCAGCTCCAGCAATGGATACGCTAAAAACGGCTAAAAGGGCTAGTGCTTTAAGAGACTTGTTTTTCATAATATGGTATTTAGATGAGTTGATGAGTAATGAGTTTTATTAATGATCTTATCCAGTAACTGGTGGCTTGAATTGTGCAAGCAGGCACTTTTCGATTTTACTTGTTTTTGTTTCTTTAGTTTCTTGAGGTTGAAACTGAACGGCAGCTCCAGCAATGGATACGCTAAAAACGGCTAAAAGGGCTAGTGCTTTAAGAGACTTGTTTTTCATAATATGTAATGATTTAAATTATTGTCGACTATCTTTGGGTGTTCTACTATTCAAATAAAAACTTATCCAGTAACTGGCGGCTTGAATTGCGCAAGCAGACACTTTTCGATTTTACTTGTTTTTGTTTCCTTAGTTTCTTGAGGTTGAAACTGTACAGCAGCTCCAGCAATGGATACGCTAAAAACAGCTAAAAGAACTAGCGATTTAAGAGGTTTGTTGTTCATAATGAGTGGGTTAAATTATTTGATGAGACGAATCTAAGTAGCCGATGATTATAAATAACAATTAATAAAAATTATTCGTTAAATCACAGGTAAATCAGACGTAAAAAATTAAAAAGCAACAGATAATTATCTAAAGATAAAAAGGTTAGTTATTTAACTACTTTTTCTAAAATCAATTTTCTGGCATCTAAGCCCAGTATTTCGATTTTTATATATTGATAATCAGATAGAAAGGAAATTGATAGCTCTGGCCACTCGATAAGACAAAACGCGTCTTTTTCCAGATAATAATCAATACCAATGTCAATTAATTGATCATATGTTTCTAATCTGTAAAGATCGAAATGTATAACATCGGTAAAAGTGCCTTTGTATTCGTTAACAAGACTAAATGTTGGAGAGGTCACTTCGTTTACGACACCCAGTTGCTTACATATAGATTTTATCAAAGTAGTTTTTCCGGCACCCATAGGTGCATTGAACAAGATTACCTTTGATTCTAAGTTTTCTAGCAGCTTTTTTGCCACCGTATCAATTTCGTTAAGGGTATACGTGATTTCCATTATCTAGGTTCAAATATGGCAAAAGGTATTAACATTTCTTCTAAGGACACACCACCATGTTGATACGTGTTTCTAAAATAACTCACATAATGATTGTAGTTGTTTGGATAGGCGAAAAACAAATCCCCCTTTGCAAAAATAAAACTACTGCTCATATTTATCTTAGGTAACTTGATGGTACTAGGGTCTGTTGCCGCAAGAACATCTTTGTCTTCATAAGACAGGCTTCTACCTGTTTTATACCTTAAATTTAAACTGGTGTTTTTATCGCCTATGACCTTACTTGGATTAGTGACGTTAATAGTTCCATGATCTGTGGTTAAAACTAATTTGAACCCCAATTCCTGTCCGCGTTGTATAATATCTAATAAAGGAGAGTTCTTAAACCAACTTAAGGTTAACGACCTATAACTTTTATCGGTACTTGCGAGTTCTTTAATGACTTCCATTTCAGTTTTAGAATGGGAGAGCATATCTACAAAATTGTAAACAACAACAGTAAGGTCGTTATCTTTTTGGGATTTAAAATTTTCAGCGAGTTTACGGCCGCTATTCTCATTTGTTATTTTATGATATTGGTGTTTGATATGAAGACCAAGTCTTTTTAATTGAGCAATTAAAAAGGCGTTTTCATGCATGTTTTTCCCACCTTCATCAGTATCATCTAGCCATAAGTCGGGATGACGCTTTTTCATGTCTTCTGGCATTAACCCAGAAAATATCGCATTTCTAGCATATTGTGTAGCCGTAGGAAGAATCGAGCAATAGGTTTCTTCTTTAATTTTTTTGTAATGATTATTGATTAGGTTTTCAAAAACTTTAAATTGATCGTAGCGCAAATTATCTACAACTATAAATAAAACAGGTTCCTTCTTTTTTAGTAGTGGAGCAACACGCTTCCTGAAAAGATCATGACTCAAGGTCGGATTGCTTTCATGGCCATCAAACCAGTCAGGATAATTTTTTTCTATAAACTTACAGAATTGCTGATTTGCTTCATTTTTTTGAGCAGTTAAGATTTCGAACATTCCTGAATCATCAACATCTTCTAATTCAATTTCCCAATAAATTAATTTTTGATAAAGCTGCACCCACTCTTCATAAGTATTGATCATGGACATATCCATCGCAATTTTACGGAATTCCCGCTGGTAATCGCTAGTTGTTTTTTCATTGACTAACCTAGAATGGTCAAGATTTTTCTTTACAGCAAGAAGGATTTGATGTGGATTTACAGGCTTGATCAAGTAATCTGCAATCTTAGATCCTATAGCTTCTTCCATTATATACTCTTCCTCACTTTTAGTAATCATGATAACAGGGAGTTGGGCTTGTTTCTCTTTGATTTCATGTAAAGTTTCTAGACCTGTCAGTCCAGGCATATTTTCATCTAGAAAAATAAGATCATATCTTGTTTCTTCTATCGCCTCTAACGCTTCAGAGCCGCTAATTCTAGTGTCTATTGAGTAGCCTTTATTCTCAAGAAATATAATGTGAGGTTTTAATAAATCCACTTCATCATCTACCCATAGTATTTTGATCTCTGCCATATCAGTATATTTGTGTTTAAAATAGCTGTTCCCTTGAAACAACAGAACAAACTTAAAATATTAAACGATCCTATCTACGGTTTTATTTCGATTCCTTCTGAAGAGATCTTTAAAATCGTTGAGCATCCTTATTTTCAACGCTTGCGTAGAATTACCCAAATGGGGTTGAGCTACTTGGTATATCCAGGGGCACACCACACGAGGTTTCATCATGCATTGGGTTGCTTGCATTTGATGCAAAAATCAGTGCAAGTACTTAGATCTAAGTCGGTTGATATTTCAGATCAGGAAGAAGATGCCCTGTATAAAGCAATTTTACTTCATGATATTGGACACGGTCCTTTCTCTCATGCATTAGAATATCAAATTATTAATAAGGTGACGCATGAGCAATTATCATGTCATTTTATGAATCATTTAAACAATGAATTTAACGGTAGTTTAACGCTTGCTATTCAGATATTTAAAGGGGAATATCACCGTCCATTTATGCTAGAGCTTATCTCTAGCCAACTGGATATGGACCGATTGGATTATTTGAAAAGAGACAGTTTTTATACAGGAGTGGCTGAAGGTAATATCAACAGCCAGCGTTTAATCACTATGCTTAATGTTGTTGATGACCAGTTAGTGGTTGAAGAAAAAGGCCTGTACAGTGTAGAGAATTTTCTTTCTGGACGCAGGTTGATGTATTGGCAAGTTTATTTACATAAAACAGGAATAGGAGCAGAGCATTTATTACAGTCTGTGATTAAGCGTATTAAAGAGTTGATTGATAATGGAATAAAGGTAGAACTGCCTAAGCATTTAGATTATTTCATTAACAACTCAGACCCAGATTTTGATACGAGGACTAATGATCTTGAGAAATTTGCATCATTAGATGATTCTGATATTCTTGCCACTTTAAAGTTAGGAAAAGACCATAAAGACTTTGTCCTTAGTGAGTTGTGTACCATGATTTTAAATCGTCAGTTGCTTAAAATTAAATTCTCAAACAAACAAGTTGCTCCTGAAAAGGTGCAAAAACACCTTGATAAATTAATGCAAACTTATGACTTGACAGAGCATGAAGCGTCCTATTTTGTATTTTCTGGTTTTGTTGTTAACGTCGCTTACGCGAAAGCGCAACCTATAAAAATCCTGGATAAAAAAGGAAAATTAATAGAGCTTATCAAGGCTGGAAAAGAAGATAGTTTTAAAGCATTGCTCAAAGAAGTGAGAAAATATTACTGTTGTTATCCAAAGCTGCAAGATTGATATTAATTAGTACTTTTGCTACAATGAAATTTACCATCAAACAAATTGCCGAAATTTTAGAAGGAACCATTGAAGGAGATTCAAGTGTTGTAGTAAGTAAGTTGTCAAAAATAGAAGATGGTACCTCTGGTAGCCTAAGCTTTCTTTCTAATGAAAAGTATGCACCTTATATTTACAAGACACAAGCTAGTGCTGTAATTGTAAACAATGAGTTTGAAGTGGAGCAGCCAGTAAATTGTTCTTTGATTAGAGTAGAAGATGCTTACCTCGCTTTTACAAGACTATTGGAATTTTATCAATTGGCTAAAATGAATAAGCAAGGTATTGAACAGCCTAGCTTTATTCATGAGACAGCATCCTACGGAGACGGCTTATATGTTGCGGCCTTTAGTTATATAGGAGAAAATGTTAGAATAGGGAACAACGTAAAGATTTTTTCCAATGTCAACATTGAAGATAATGTGACCATAGGAGATAATTGTATCTTACATTCGGCGGTACAAGTTAAGTCTGATACCATAATAGGAAATCGGGTGGTAATTAATTCTGGTAGCGTGATAGGTTCAGATGGTTTTGGATTTGCGCCTAACAAAGACGGCACTTACATAAAAATACCTCAAACGGGTAATGTAATTATTGAAGATAACGTAGACATAGGATCGCTTACTACTATAGATAAGGCCACCTTAGGAAGTACAATTATTAGATCGGGTGTGAAACTGGACAATCAGATTCAAGTAGCTCACAATGTAGAGATTGGGTCCAATACAGTAATTGCAGCTCAAACTGGAATTGCAGGATCAACTAAAATAGGAAAGAATTGTAAGATCGGTGGACAAGTAGGTATTGCAGGTCATATAGTTATTGAAGATAATGTCAATATACAAGCGCAAAGCGGTGTCGGTAGGAAATTAAAAGAAGGAACAACTGTTCAAGGTTCTCCAGCTTTTGACTTTGGAGATTGGAATAGGAGCTACGTGTTATTTAAAAATTTAAGAAAAATAGAATCAAGAATTTCAAATCTTGAAAAAAAATAAGCATAGATGACGGTAACAGAATTTAAGCAAACGACCATAAAAAGCGAGATAACCTTATCTGGCGTAGGTTTGCATACTGGTAAAGAAGTAACTTTAGTTTTTAAGCCAGCCCCAGAAAATCATGGTTATGCTTTTCAAAGAGTAGATCTAGAAGGTAATCCGGTAATTGAAGCATCTGCTAATTATGTAACAGATACTAAAAGAGGAACTACTCTTGATAAAAGGGGGGTGCAAATCAATACATGTGAGCACGTACTGGCAGCTTTAGTAGGTTTAGAAATAGACAACTGTTTGATAGAAATAGACAGTAGTGAGCCACCTATTATGGATGGTTCTTCAAAATTCTTTATTGAAGCCCTAGAAAAAGCTGGTAGAGTAGAACAAGATCAGTTCAGAGAAGAATATGTGGTTCAAGAAAATATTTATTATAAAGATGAAGAAACAGGTAGCGAGATTATTCTAATGCCTGCTGACTCCTACCAAATCACTACAATGGTTGATTTTGGGACTAAAGTTTTAGGAACTCAAAACGCGACACTTCATAAAATAAGTGACTTTAAAGAAGAGATTGCTAGTGCGAGAACATTCAGTTTTCTTCATGAAATTGAAATGCTCATGGAACATGGCTTGATAAAAGGCGGTGATCTTAATAACGCCATTGTTTACGTTGATAAAGAGCTGTCGGAGAAAACAACAGAAAGCCTTAAAAAGGCATTCAAAAAAGATAATATTACCATTAGGCCTAATGGAATTTTAGATAACCTAGAACTTCATCACCCTAATGAGGCTGCACGTCACAAGTTGTTAGATGTGATCGGTGACCTCGCTTTAATAGGTTATAGAATTAGAGGTAAAGTTATTGCAACTAAGCCTGGACATTTTGTCAACACTCAATTTGCAAAGAAAATGTCTAAAATTATCAAGAAGGATATAAAAGATAATGTACCTCAAGTAGATATTCGTAAGGAACCACTTATGGATGTGATGCAAATTATGGAGGTGTTGCCACATCGGCCACCCTTTCTTTTAATTGATAAGATATTTGAACTTTCTGAGAGTCATGTAATTGGTTTGAAGAATGTAACAATGAATGAACCCTTCTTTGTTGGGCATTTCCCAGGCCAGCCAGTAATGCCCGGAGTGCTTATCGTAGAAGCCATGGCACAAACTGGTGGTATTTTAGTTTTAAGTACCGTTCCAGATCCAGAAAATTATTTGACTTTCTTTATGAAAATGGATAATGTAAAGTTCAAAAGAAAAGTATCCCCTGGGGATACCCTTATATTTAAATGTGATTTAATTTCCCCTATAAGAAGAGGGATTTGTCACATGCAAGCTTATGCTTATGCAAATGGTATTCTTTGTGCCGAAGCTGAGTTGATGGCACAAATTTCAAAAGTTAAATAATGAATCAACCATTAGCATACGTACATCCGGGAGCAAAAATTGCCAAAAATGTAGTTATAGAGCCTTTTACAACCATCCATAACGATGTGGTTATAGAAGAAGGAACTTGGATAGGATCTAACGTCACCATCATGGAAGGTGCGCGTATAGGTAAAAATGTAAGTATTTTCCCTGGCTCTGTAATAAGTGCCATTCCTCAAGATAAAAAGTTTGAAGATGAAGATACTGTAACTATAATAGGTGATAATACCACTATTAGAGAATGTGTGACCATTAATCGTGGTACTTCAGACCGCATGAAGACCGTTATAGGTAAAAACTGTTGGATCATGGCTTATTGCCACATTGCACACGATTGTATAGTTGGTGATAATTGTATTTTTTCTAACAATAGTACTCTTGCAGGTCATATTACGGTAGGTGATTATGTAGTGCTAGCTGGTATGGCTGCGGTACAACAGTTTTGTCAGATAGGAAGTCATGCATTTGTTACCGGAGGGTCTTTAGTTCGCAAGGATGTTCCTCCCTTTGTGAAAGCAGGTCGGGAACCTTTAAGTTATGTAGGGATTAATTCTGTAGGTTTGCGTAGAAGAGGTTTTGACCTTGAAAAAATCCGAGAAATTCAAGACATCTATCGCATTCTTTATCAAAAAAATTACAACGTTTCTCAAGGAGTAGAGATTATAGAAGCAGAAATGAGTGCTACACCAGAGCGCGATGAAATATTAGAATTTATTAAAAACACAAAGCGAGGTATCATGAGAGGATACGTTAGTAAACAATAAGATATGGCAAGTACAAGCGACATTAGAAAAGGATTGTGTATTCATTACAATCACGATATTTTTAAAATCATTGAATTTCTTCATGTGAAACCTGGTAAAGGTCCCGCATTTGTAAGAACTAAATTGAAATCTGTTACTTCCGGGAAAGTGATTGATAATACATTTTCTGCTGGACATAAAATTGAAGAAATACGTGTAGAAACTCATTCCTTTCAATTTTTATACAAAGATGGTGAAGGATATCACTTTATGAATACAGAGACTTTTGAGCAAATTATATTGCAAGAAAATTCTTTGGACTCTCCGGGATTATTAAAAGAAGGTGAAGTTGTGAAAATTCAAATCAATACAGAAGATGATTCTCCATTGTCTGTAGATATGCCACAATACGTAATTCTTAAAGTAACGGCTACGGAGCCAGGTCTTAAAGGAAATACAGCAACAAATGCATCTAAGCCAGCTACGGTTGAAACTGGTGCTGAAGTCAATGTTCCTTTATTTATCAATGAAGGTGATGTTATTAGAATTGATACTGAAAAGGGGAATTATCACGAGAGAATGAAGCAATAAGTGAAACTCCCTAAAACATACCAACTTTCTGAAATAGCTGCAATTATCAATTGTGACTATGTGGGTGAAGCCTCTTTTCCTGTTTTGGGAATGAATGAAATTCATGTGGTGACCCCAGGCGATATTGTTTTTGTGGATCACCCTAAATACTATGATAAGGCATTGCAAAGTGCCGCTACCATTGTGTTGATTAATAAACAAGTAGATTGCCCAAAAGGCAAGGCCTTACTTATTTCAGAAGATCCATTTAGAGATTTTAATAAGCTTACACAGTATTTTGTTCCTTTTTCCGCTTTCGCGAAAGCGCAACTTCCCAAAAGCATTGGAGAACACTCACACATTCATCCCAGCGCTACAATAGGTAGGGATGTAGAAATAGGAGATCATACGATTATCCATGCAAATGTGACTATAGGTGATCGCTCTGTTATAGGTGATCATGTGATCATTAATGCAGGAGTAGTCTTAGGAGGGGATGCTTTTTATTACAAACGCCGGCCAGATGGTTATGATAAATTATTAAGTAACGGTCGAGTGGTTATTGAGGATTATGTTGAACTAGGTGCTAATACCACTATTGACCGTGGTGTTACAGGAGATACTACAATAGGTTATGGAAGTAAACTTGATAACCAAGTGCAAATAGGACATGACACCGTTTTAGGTAAACACGTTCTTATTGCCAGTCAGACAGGTGTTGCAGGCTGTGTAGTGATAGAGGACGAAGTAACCATTTGGGGACAAGTAGGAATTACCAGCGGTGTAACAATAGGGAAGAAGGCAGTTATCTCTGCAAAGTCTGGAGTAAGTAAATCACTGGAAGGGAATAAAAGTTATTTTGGTATTCCTGCAGATGATTTTAGAAGTAAATACAAGGAAATAGCAGCTATAAAACAAATTCCTGAAGCCTTAGAACTTCTTAAAAAATTGAATAAGTAATAGTTAATAGTTTAACGAAAAGATAGAATTTTATTCTAGGTTAACATTTCATTCTTACCTAGTTTAGCACTCCATTAAAAGCTTTTATAAATGTCTGTTGCAGCAAAGAAAATAGTACAAAAATTTTTAGATTCTGACGTGTTTGTTAACGTTGAAGAGTTTGATCATTACATACATAAGGATCTTAAAATGCATTGGCATGCAAGCTCTGGGTATAGAGAGTTTAGTTACGATGATTATCAC
This sequence comes from Nonlabens sp. MB-3u-79, assembly GCF_002831625.1. NCBI lineage: Bacteria > Pseudomonadati > Bacteroidota > Flavobacteriia > Flavobacteriales > Flavobacteriaceae > Nonlabens > Nonlabens sp. MB-3u-79. The sequence goes on from NZ_CP025116.1 coordinate 2,410,888, forward strand.
AGACTCAGTCAGTCTACAGCATCTTCCTATGAAAGTATGAGGTCTGAGGTGACGCATATGATCAGTGATAAGAAAGAAGTAGCAGCGAGATTTACAGTTTATGTAAGAACAATTGAAAACCCAAGAGAAGAAATTCCTGTTGGCTATTTTGTTTCTATCTTTAAGTTAGAAGACGATAAAATAATAGAGGTGCACCAATCCAGTCACCCATCACAAGGTTAAATTAAGAATACTCCATATAAATTATAAACAATGAGCGTTTTAGTAAACAAAGATTCTAAAGTAATAGTACAAGGTTTTACTGGTAGTGAAGGTACCTTCCACGCAGGTCAAATGATCGACTACGGTACTAACGTAGTAGGTGGTGTTACCCCAGGAAAAGGTGGTCAAGAACATTTGGGAAAACCAGTTTTTAATACTGTTCAAGAAGCAGTAGATAAAGCAGGAGCCAATGTAACCATCATTTTTGTACCGCCAGCTTTTGCTGCAGATGCTATTAAAGAAGCTGCAGATGCAGGTATCAAAGTAATCATTACCATTACAGAAGGTATTCCAGTTGCAGATATGGTTAAAACTGCAGACTATATTAAAGATATGGACTGTCGCCTAGTAGGTCCTAACTGCCCAGGAGTGATTACTCCAGGTGAAGCAAAAGTAGGTATCATGCCAGGTTTTGTATTTAAAAAAGGAAAAATAGGTATTGTATCCAAATCAGGAACGCTTACTTATGAGGCATCTGACCAAGTTGTAAAACAAGGTTACGGTATTTCTACAGCAATAGGAATAGGTGGTGATCCAATTATAGGAACAACTACTAAAGAAGCTGTTGAACTCTTTATGAATGACCCAGAAACAGAAGCTATCGTTATGATAGGTGAAATAGGTGGACAGTTAGAAGCTGACGCTGCACATTGGATCAAAGCAACTGGTAACAAAAAACCTGTTATAGGTTTTATCGCTGGTGAAACGGCTCCTGCAGGTCGTACTATGGGACACGCGGGTGCAATCGTAGGCGGAACTGAAGACACTGCTCAAGCTAAAAAAGCGATCATGAGAGAATGTGGAATTCACGTCGTGAATTCTCCAGCTGAAATCGGTAAGAAAGTTGCCGAAGTTTTAGGATAAATTCTACAAAGCCAGAATACGTACTATTCATTTGATACTTATTCTGGCTTTTATATAAAACCAACCTACTTATGAAACTATTACAAGGTAAAAACGTAATCATTACTGGCGCCAGTCGTGGCATAGGTAAAGGTATTGCTGAAGTATTTGCAAAACACGGAGCAAACATCGCTTTCACGTATGCAAGTTCTGAAGGCCCAGCCTTAGAACTAGAAAAGGAACTTACCGCCTTAGGAATTAAAGCAAAAGCATATAAAAGTAACGCAGCCGATTTTAAGGAGTCACAAGAACTCGTTGATGCTGTTATTAAAGATTTTGACAGTATCGATGTGTTGATCAATAATGCGGGTATCACTAAGGACAATCTCTTGATGAGAATGAGTGAAGATGATTTTGATAAAGTCATTCAGGTCAACTTAAAGTCTGTTTTTAACATGACCAAGGCAGTACAACGTACCATGTTAAAGCAACGATATGGTAGCATCGTTAATATGAGTAGTATCGTAGGGGTTAAAGGAAATGCTGGACAGACCAATTATGCAGCAAGTAAAGCAGGAATTATAGGTTTTAGTAAATCTGTAGCTTTAGAATTGGGTTCTCGTAACATACGTTGTAACTCTATTGCTCCTGGTTTTATTGAAACAGAAATGACAGATGCCCTTAATGAAGAAACAGTGCAGAGCTGGAGAAATGCTATTCCACTCAAACGCGGTGGTACTCCAGAAGATGTTGCAAACGCCTGTGTATTCCTTGCTAGTGATCTTTCGGCTTACATTACTGGTCAGACACTACACGTAGATGGCGGAATGTTAACCTAAAAAAACAATTTCATGACCGTACTCTGGATGATTATTGCTGCAGTAGTAGCTGCGTTAATAGCTCTTTTTCAATACGGTTATATAGGTGTTTATAAAAACACCAAAAGAAAACCGTGGTTTGCGCTATTGCGCTTTATCACGGTTTTTTGTATTTTATTGTTGTTTATTGCCCCAAGGTTTGACTCTAAAACTTATGAATCTCTTTTACCTCAGTTGGTAATTATGGTTGATAATTCTAAATCAATGGACTATTTAGAGGCATCGGGTACAGTTCAAAAGGATTTGCAATTATTACAAGAAAATGAGCAACTCAATTCAAAATTTGAGATGCAAAGCTTCCAGTTTTCTGACGTTATTCAACCTTTAGATTCCTTAAGTTTTGATCAATCAGAGACAGACTTAGGTATGGCGATTGAGCAACCTCAAGAACTTTTCAAGAATAGAAGTAAAGCTGTCGTTATTCTTACAGATGGTCATCAAACTACTGGAAATAGCTATGCATATGTTCCAGTGGATGATAAAACCAGTTTGTATCCAGTCATTTATGGGGATACGACTTCCTATGCAGATGTGCAAATCACCAATATAAATGTGAATAGGTATTCCTATCTCAATAATGAATTTCCAGTGGAGGTATTTGTAGCCTATCAAGGCACTGAAGAGGTCACTTTAAACTTTACAGTAACTCAAGGAAATAAAACGCTGCACAAGGAATCATTTTCTTTTGACGCAAAAAAACGCGCGGCTATTGCCAGTTTTAATTTAACGAGCACTTCTGTGGGGACACAGTCAATGCTCGCAACCGTACAAACCCTATCTCAGGAGAAGAATACAAAAAATAATTACCAAAGTTTTGCAGTGGAGGTCATTGATCAACAGACCAATGTACTTATTTTAAGTGACCAAATGCACCCAGATATAGGAGTACTCAAGAAAGCGATCGAATCTAACCAACAACGCAAGGTAAGCATCAAGAATACCTCAGATCCCTACGATTTCAATGAGTATAATTTGGTAGTGATGTATGGTGTAAGTTCCGCTTTCGCGAAAGCGTATAGCCAAAAAGCACAAACCAATAAAAACACATGGATCATCACAGGAGCTGATCCTGATTGGAATTACATGAACGCCAATAATCCTTTATTTCAAATTGACGCAAGTAATGAATACGATGAGGCGCAACCTATTCTCAATGATTCTTATGCCTCTTTCAATCTAGAGCAACTTAATTTTGAAGATTATCCACCTATTAAGGTTCCTTTTGGGGATTTGATATTTAATACCAATGTAGATGTTCTTTTTTATAAGAAAATAGGAAGTATCGCGACCACACAACCTATATGGTTTACCTATGAAAACGCCGATTCTAAACACGCAGTAACCTTAACGAGTGGTTTATGGAGGTGGAGAGGCCAAAGTTTTCTTAATAATAAGGACTTTAAAAACTTTGATGACCTAGTAAGTAGTCAAGTTCAGTATCTTGCAAGTAATAAAAAGAGAAATAGAATAGAAGTGTTTTATGAGTCTTTTTATTATCAGAATAAAGCTATTGTTGTTAATGCTCAATATCTCGATAAGAATTTTGAGTTTGAAGATAACGGTATCTTGAATATGACTTTAAGATATAAGGAAACTAATGAAATAGTCACGAGACCCTTTGTGTTGAGTGGCAATTCCTATGTAGTAGATTTAAGTGGTTTGAATGCTGGAGATTATGCCTTTACTGTTCAAGTAGAGAACGATCAATTATCTCGTTCTGGATCTTTTAGTATTTTAGATTATGATATCGAAAAGCAACAAGTGAATGCTAGCGATGTCGGTATGAAAAAATTGGTAGGGTCTTCCAATGTTTTTTATCAAGGACAAATGGATCAGTTGATGGCTCAACTAAATAGTGACCCATTATTACAAACAGTAGAAAGAGCAACCATAAAGCAAAATAGTCTTATCGACTGGAAAGTGATACTGGTAGTGATCCTTTTATTGTTAGGTTTAGAATGGTTTTTAAGAAAATATAACGGATTAGTTTAAAAAAGAAAATTATGCAAAAATTACCCAAAGCAGCAGTATTAACCTTAGTAGGTTTAGTAATACTAGCAATTATTATTATCAAAAGTTCAGTCGTTATTGAATCTGGACAAGCAGGTGTCTTATTTAAAACACTTGACAAAGGTGTTGATAGAGAAAATACCTATGGTGAAGGATTTCACATTATTGCCCCGTGGAATGACATGATCATTTATCCAGTAAGACAGCTTTCTGTAAGTGATAAAATGAGAGTGCTTTCTGTAAATGGTCTAGAAGTTACTGTAGATGGTACCGTATGGTATCAACCAGAATACAACAAATTGCCTTATTTACACCAAGAAAAAGGACGTAATTACGAGTCTGCGATTCTTGCTCCAGCCATTAGTGCTGCAGCTAGAAGTGTAGTAGGACGTTATACTCCAGAGCAATTGTACTCTAGTAAACGAGATGTTATTCAAAATGAAATCCTTGAAGAAGTTCAAAGAGAATTAGCTTCTCAATATATTCAAGTGAATAGAGTACTTGTAGAAGATGTTACTTTACCAATTAAAATTAAAGAGGCTATTGAGCGCAAATTACGTCAGGAACAAGAATCATTAGAATATGAATTTCGTCTGACTAAAGCCTCTAAGGAAGCTGAGAGACAAAGAATCGACGCAGAAGGAAAAGCAGTAGCAAACAAAATTCTAAGTGCCTCCTTAACTGATAAAATTTTAACGGAAAAAGGAATTGAAGCTACCTTAGAACTGGCTAAATCTCCTAATTCTAAAGTTATTGTTATAGGTGGCGGTGAAAACGGAAGTTTACCTATCATACTAGGGAATCAGTAAGACACATCGATTTCAATAGATTTAAAAAAAGTCCCATTTCATAGGTTATGAAATGGGACTTTTTATGTTTGTAAAAGTGGCGTGCTACCAAGTGTCTCCATCGAGTCAATAACAAGAGTCTTAAAAAAACAGCGCTTATGTCATGAACACATATACGTTCTTGAGGCTAGTGCTCATATCAAACTTTATCGGTATATACGGGTGTCTGCTAGACCTGCTATGATCCATTTGTCATCGATAAAGAAAAGGGTAAACTTATTGGTCCCTATATGGGAGAGAAAATTATTGTAATAAAATTCATAAGTAGTGGAAACCGTTGCTATTTGTGTGTCTCCAGCAAAACTAATTTCTATAAGTCGTTCTTCAAAAGGAATGCTGTCTGGAATACTAGCGATGTTTTTAAGAAACTGCGAGGCTTCAGTGGTGCTTAATTTGCGGTCTTCTCCATTCACAGACATAGAAGTCAGCGGGATATTCATAAGCATGGATTCTTTTAATGCGGTCGTATCTTGTGCGTGAAAATGCTTAAAAAAAGTTTTTACGGCACTGATAGCAGTAGGTTTTTCAATAGATACAATGGTAGAATCTTGTGGTAGAGTTTGTTGAGAGTTTGCTTTCGCGAAAGCGAGAATACAAATAATAGGAATTAGAAGTCTCATATTGTTTCAGTTTAATTAGATGTAATATTAGTACTTTTGCTACACTTAAAACAAGTGTTATGTCAACCGCAAAGAAGCAATATAAAAGAGTCACTGTAAAATCGCTAACGGAGATGAAGGGAAATAACGAGAAGATCTCGATGTTAACCGCTTATGATTATACTATGGCAAAAATTATTGATAGCGCTGGTATAGATGTTATTCTTGTAGGTGATAGCGCTAGTAATGTCATGGCAGGTCATGAAACGACCCTTCCCATTACGCTGGACCAAATGATTTATCATGCGAGTAGTGTGGTAAGAGGTACAGAACGCGCTCTAGTAGTAGTTGATTTACCTTTCGGTAGTTACCAGAGTGATCCTAAAGAGGCGTTGCGCAGTGCCATACGCATCATGAAAGAAAGTGGTGGTCACAGTGTAAAGCTGGAAGGTGGAAGCGAAGTAAAGGAATCTATCAAACGTATTCTTCATGCAGGTATTCCAGTAATGGGACACTTAGGACTGACGCCTCAGTCTATTTATAAATTTGGGACCTATACCGTTAGAGCAAAAGAAACAGAAGAAGCAGATAAACTAGTAGAAGATGCACTCGCATTAGAACGCTTGGGATGCTTTGCCTTAGTACTTGAAAAAGTACCAGCAGCACTTGCAGAGAAAGTAGCAGAGCAGCTTACTATTCCAGTAATAGGAATAGGAGCAGGAGCAGGAGTAGACGGGCAAGTCTTAGTCTCTCATGATATGTTTGGGATGACACACGAATTCAATCCGCGTTTTTTACGTCGTTATTTGAATCTCTATGAAGACATGGGTAATGCCGTGTCTAATTATGTAAAAGATGTAAAAGCAGTGGACTTTCCTAATGATGAAGAGCAGTATTGATTTTTAAATTACCGATTGCCGATTTGTATAAGGTTAGATACTAAATATTTAATGGAATAAAATATTGGCATAGGTAGATTTCAAAACATGCCTACAGCTCAGAAAGTTTCTGAGAGAGAAAAGTTCTTTTAGTAGGAGTAAAGCGATTCCTTCAGCTCGCTTAAATAGTATGTTTTTCAAAGAAACCTAAATATAGAACCTCCTTCCTTCCCTTAAACGGAGGTAGACATAGTTGCTGTTAGTGCTAAGAGTAGAGCTTCAGGCTTTAGTACTGGACGAAATATTTTTTTTTAAAATCGAGATATAACCAAGCGTTTTTCCTTGCAGCACAATGACAGGTTAAAAGTATTTATACTTTAGACTGCAAACTATTACAGAATACGGTGACTAAAAACTGTTGATTACTTGTGAATACTAAGCTTAAGAATGCTTTAACAACTTCTTCAAGTTCTTTATTTTTAAAAATCACAATCAAAGACATTCATGGGAACATTTATAATAGAAGGCGGACATCAATTAAAAGGAGATATACATCCGCAGGGAGCTAAAAACGAAGCACTTCAAATACTTTGTGCGGTTTTATTAACGGACCAACCAGTGGAAATTAATAACGTTCCAGACATTATCGATGTGAATAAACTCATCGCTTTGTTGAACAACCTAGGTGTGAAAGTGACTAAAAACGGTCCAGAATCTTACACTTTTCAGGCAGATAACATCAACCTAGACTGGTTACAGTCGGAGGAATATAAAACTCAAGGTCGTGGACTAAGGGGATCGATCATGTTAGTGGGGCCTTTATTAGCGCGTTTTGGGAAAGGTTATATTCCACGCCCTGGCGGTGATAAAATAGGTCGTCGTAGATTAGACACTCATTTTGAAGGTTTTATAAAACTAGGAGCAAAATTCAGATACAACAAAGAAGAGTATTTCTATGGAGTAGAGGCAGAGGAGCTTCACGGAGCCTATATCTTACTTGATGAAGCTTCTGTAACAGGAACGGCAAACATCGTAATGGCAGCTGTGCTTGCCAAAGGACAAACAACTATCTACAACGCCGCTTGTGAACCTTACCTACAACAACTTTGCAATATGCTCGTGCGTATGGGGGCAAATATCTCTGGTATAGGTTCTAACATGCTTATTATTGATGGTGTAGAGAAATTAGGGGGTACTACACATCGAGTACTTCCTGATATGATTGAGATAGGAAGTTGGATAGGTCTTGCTGCAATGACTAAGTCTGAAGTGACTATTAAAAATGTAGCTTATGACGAGTTGGGAATTATTCCCAATACGTTTAGAAAATTAGGAATTACCATCGAGCGCAAAGGAGATGATATTTACATTCCTGCTCATAAAGATGGGTACGAGATCCAGAATTACATCGACGGTTCTATTTTGACCATTTCTGATGCACCTTGGCCAGGTTTTACTCCAGATTTATTGAGTATTGTTTTGGTGGTGGCTGCGCAGGCAAGAGGTAGTGTGTTGATCCACCAGAAGATGTTTGAAAGCCGTTTGTTCTTTGTAGACAAATTGATCGATATGGGAGCAAAAATCATTCTTTGTGATCCACACAGAGCTTGTGTTATCGGTCATGATTTTCAATCTCAATTAAAGTCTACCACCATGACCAGCCCAGATATTAGAGCGGGTATCTCCTTACTTATAGCGGCATTAAGTGCAAAAGGCACTAGTACGATTCACAATATTGAGCAAATTGATCGTGGGTACCAAAATATAGATACTAGGTTAAGAGCGATAGGAGCTAAGATCGAGCGGGTCAACTAATTTTAGTGATTACTATTCCGTTTTTGCAGCTCTAGACTTCGAGAAGCTGAGAATAGCGATGCCGGTATTGATGTCTTATTTAGATGAGGCTTTTGCGAAAGGACTTTTGACAGGTCATAAAGTGCCAGCATTATAAAAAGACAGCTATCAATGAACAATTTGCTTTTGTAACATCATTTTAAAACCTGCCTTTACTCCTATATAAAGGCAGGTTTTATTATTAGAGCTGTTTTTAATGAACTGCAGCTGACACGGAAATCATTCTATATCAATGTCTTTGAAAGTTAAAATTGATTCTCGAGATTTATTTATTATGATTCCTTTAACCTAAAATAACTCCTTAGAATTTATATTAGGCAAGGAATTTGATAACTTGCAACTATGAAAAAGATTGTCGCATTCATTTTTATTTTTTCGTTAGGTATTTCTGTTGCTCAGGAAATCCCTAAAACCACACCACGTACTATCGATCCTGTACCTCAAACTACAACAGGTGGTTCAATGTTATTTCCAGAAAAGAAGGAAACAAAAACCTATACCAGACCTAAAGACAACAACGAAATCAAAATGCGTATTGAAACGGATTTGGTAGATCCAGGAATTAAATACGAAAAACAAAAATTTAAAAGAGATGCTCCTGTTGGGGCGGGTTTTAAAAGTGATACTTTCTTAGGTGAGATCAGAACTGGTGAAAAACTGCTTCGTTTAGTATGCAGAGATCACCAATTTGAAGATGGTGATATGGTTCGCATCTGGCAAGATGATAAAATACTGGTGGATAAAATTTATCTAAGAAATGTATATCAAGGCGTAAGTATACCTCTTAAAGACGGTTTTAATAAATTAGAAATCGAAGCGCTAAATCAAGGAACTTCAGGTCCTAATACAGCCGAATTCAAAGTAATGGATTCCAAAGGAAAAGTTATCCAGCAAAACATATGGAATCTGGCCGCCGGAGTAAAAGCAACCTTGATCATTTTAAAGAATGAGTAATGGTTTCTTTAGTGAAAACGCAAGTGAATAGCTGTGTTAAAGATTTCCGATGACCTAAATCATGCTAACTTCAATAGTAGGAACCTGAAAAAAGAGAACGTTTATGGAGTTGTTATCCGCTCTGTAATTTCTAGAACACTTTCCCCTTTTAAATCTTCTACTGTAAAATCTCCTATTCGCACACGGGCTAATCGCAATACAGGAAAACCTACTGCCGCACACATTTTACGTACCTGTCTAAATTTACCTTCTTTTAAAGTGACAGACACCCAGCTGGTCGGGCCATGTCGGTCATCTCTTACTCGTTGAAGTGTTTGCGGTAATACCGGTAGCTGTTCTAGAATACGAGCTTGACACTCTTTAGTTAAATAGTTACTACCGTTGATGCTGATCTCAATACCCGAAGTCATTTTTTCAGCAGCTTCTGAAGTTATAATGCCATCTACTTGAGCATAATATTCCTTTTCTACCTTTCCCTTTTTATTAATAATGTTGCTGAGTTGGCCGTCTGTGGTAATCATTAATAATCCTTCGCTAGTTTCGTCCAATCTCCCTACAGACATGCATTCTGATGGGAAGTCGTAAAGATCTCCAAGAAAGTTTTTGTTTTTTTGATGCCGGTCGTTCGTCATAAACTGACTTAGCATCTTATAAGGTTTATAGATTAAGAAGTGGCGGTGATCCATCCAGCAAAGTTCATGAAATCAAATAGAAAAGCCGAAGGATTCTTTAAAATAAATCTCGCATAATATTTGGCGGAATTGCAAGCTCTTGTTCTCTCATGTTTATAGGGATTCGGACTAGCTTTAATAGCTTTAATCCGGATGTGGTGATCACTTCACGCAGTTCTTCTATTTTGGTGTTGGTCAGTTGAATACTTAAAATAGAGGGCTTCTCTACTGTAATGTAATGCGGAACCAAGGAAAGCAATTGTTTTCTTTTGGTTTTACACAAACGTTCTAACTTTACGTCTAGGTAGCTAGAGCCTAAGTTTAGCTTTAAAGCCATCCACAATTTTGTAAAAATAGGGGTACTCACCTTTTCTTCCATAATCGCATAATATTGTTGTACTAAGTTTTTCATAATTAATTTTTTAGCTGTTGAGCAAATCATTTATTTTAAAATCCATTACTGTTTTAGTCAAATAAGCATGATAAGCGCTAGGTATGTCATGTGTCCATTTTTGTTAATTAAGTCTTATCAACATCCGGTCTATTTTGAGAAATTAATTCCACGACTAATATTGTCCCAAAAGCTGCCTCAATAGGATTAAAGCTTATTAAAGAGGTAAATGCAATTCCTCATCAATTAGGGTGAAAGACCTGTTTAAAAGACTTCTTTTTAAATTTCATCAAAAGGAGGGAACAACAAGCGATTTGTATCGCTAGAATGATATAAATAAAAACGCTACTATTGTCGTTATGTTGTGGGTGTCATATCCACGCAGCAACCCATAGAGAACTAAAACACCATATTGGTCTGACGGTGCATTCTTCTTAGTTGAACGCTTGAAAAGCCTTGTTTGCCAGTGACTATCCCATATAGAATATTCGAGACTATTCCCAAATACAGGGGTATTATTACAGTCGTTTTAGGAGCAACACTTACAAAATAGTAGCGTGTTAAAATAATTGGTATTAAGAGCAGTCTAAATATGATTAATGCTTATGGAATAAGCATAAGTTCCTTTATTTTGAAAGCTCAAATCTATTGCGTTTTTCCAAGGATCATTTGTGTTGACTCCTAATGTTGTCCTTTTATTTTATGAAAAATACACAATGAATAAACAAGAGCTTGTTATTACCCGCTTTAGCGAAAGCTTAACGAGTATCATCATCTTTTATATAACAAGTGGCAGAGGTGCTAGAAATAAGTTACTACGTCGCTTATAGGCGCCTTCATGGCATTTTCAAACACCAACTCAAACAATCTACTTTATTGACCAATCCTTCCACTAAAGTAAGAGTTCGATTTTTTAATAAAATGGGACAAAAAATAAACGCTCTAAAAGAATCTCTTGAGCGTTATGAACTATTTGATTTTTAAAACAATAGAGACTCAATCAAATAAATCTAAATTATAATAGGTGTTATGAGAAGTAGTATCCTTGGATGGAACCTGCTATGTGTACTTGTTTTATGTATGTTAAAAATAGACCGACAGACGAATAGCTGTTATTAGTAAACTCAGATAAAATTAAGTTTTATAAAACCAGGAAAGCACTATTTATAATTCTACAGACCCTTTCCCTTCACGTAAAAGAACAGGCTCGTCACCTGTAAGATCTATAACTGTAGAGCCTATGTTCCCTCCGTAACCGCCGTCTATGACATAATCCACTAGTTTGTCCCATTTTTCGGCTATAAGACTTGGATCTGTTGTGTATTCTATAACTTCATCATCATCTTTAATAGAAGTAGAGATGATTGGATTTCCTAATAGTCTTACTAACTCTGTAGCAATTTTATTATCGGGCACACGTATTCCTACTGTTTTCTTTTTCTTAAAAACGGCAGGTAAATTATTATTCCCTGGTAAAATAAAGGTATAAGGGCCAGGTAAATTACGCTTGAGAATTTTAAAAGTATGGGAATCAATTTGACTGGTGTAATCGCTTAGATTACTCAAGTCTTCACAGATAAAAGAAAAGTTAGCCTTTTCTAGTTTGACTCCTTTGATTCGCGCTATTTTTTCTAGTGCCGTTTTATTGGTAATATCACAACCCAAACCATAGACAGTATCAGTAGGATAAATGACTAAAGCACCAGCTCGCATAGCATCTGCGATACGCTTTAAGTCCTTTTGATTCGGATTATCGTCGTATATTTTAATCAATTGTGCCATATTAATATTGCGGATTAAAAAATGATTTGATAGGAATCCAGAGAAAGGCTAAAGCGATAATAGCAATGAGAATGCGCATCCAAAACTTCAAATTGCTATCGCCTGAATTGGGTACTACATCATATTTATATTTACCGTTGTGATCTATCTTTATAGAAATAGAATTTTTAGGGGAGTCAGGATTTGTTTTCTGATTTTTTAGAAATATCATCCATCCCAACACAAAAAGCCCGGAAACAATAACGATTGTCAAGGTGCTTTGCAGGCTGAATTGCAGTAATTGCTGTGTTGTAATTAAGCTATGATTCAAGTTCATATTTTATATAGGTTAAATTTAATCAATAAAATTCATTAATAAGCAGGTTCGACTGCGCTTTATGTTTTTAAAAGGCTTGCAGAGCCCTGTTGTTAGATATTCTGTTTCTTCGTTACCCATGTTGTTGCGCTTAGATTTTTGATACTGCCGTTTCTGTTTCTATTTTTTTAGGGTGTCTTATTTGTTCCGCTTTCGCGAAAGCGTGCTAAAAACAACTCTTTATCATTTAGTGTCAACTGGAGCACACCAATCATGGAATTAAAGCCAGCTCATCAACTTTTTAATCCTACTCAATTTAGCAGTGTAGGGGGCGTATCTAACGGGTAAATCGATCCAGGTACCTCTATGTACCACACTTTTGTAATGAGAAAACACTTCAAAAGTTTTCTTCCCATGATAAGAGCCTATACCGCTGCTACCGACGCCACCAAAGGGAAGCCTATCATTGATAACCTGAACAATACTATCGTTGATAACACCACCGCCAAAAGCAAATCGCTTGATGAACCACATTTCAAATTTAGAATCGCCACTAAAGCAATAAGCGCCCAGTGGTTTTTCAAAACTATCGATCCAATGTTCCAGATCTTCTTTTGTAGTATAGGTGATCACGGGTAGCAGAGGTCCAAATATCTCCTTCTCCATTATTTTAGCATCTTTAGATGGTTCATCAACAAGGGTAGGAGCTATATACAATGCGTCTCTATCGTGGTCGCCACCTTCCAGAAGTGTTGCTCCCTCCAGCAGGCTCATAAGTGCATCAAAATGATTCTCTCTAATTATTCTAGGAAAATCTGCCGATTCCTTTACGTTCGCACCGAAGAATTCGTGTATTTGCTTTTTGATTTCAGTAACCAATTGATCTTTAATACTTTTGTGTGCCAACAAGTAATCTGGTGCAATGCAGGTCTGACCTGCATTGAGAAACTTAGACCAGACAATACGTTTTGCAGCTACTTTGATATGGGCAGTTTCATGCACCACACATGGGTTTTTACCACCTAATTCCAAGGTTACTGGAGTAAGATGTTTTGCTGCTGCTTGATAAATTAGTTGACCTACTGCCGTACTCCCGGTAAAGAAGATATAATTCCAAGGCAAGGCAGTGAGTTCTTGCGCCACTTCTGAATCTCCTAAAACGACAGAAACATGTGCCTCATCAAAGGCTTCTTCTATAATTTCTTGCAACAATTTACTCGTGGCTTTGGAGAATTCGCTAGGTTTTAAAACCACTGTATTTCCTGCGGCTACGGCACCAATTAATGGAGCCAGCGCAAGCTGAAAAGGATAGTTCCAAGGAGATATAATCAATGTATTTCCATAAGGTTCTGGGTATCTTCTTGCCTTAGAGGGAAAGTTTAGTATAGACGCCCTAACTATTTTAGGTTGAGACCATTTACTTGTGCTTAAAATGTATTTTTTAAGCTCCCTAGTGATGGCGTTATACTCCGTAAGAAATGATTCAAACTCGCTCTTACCTAGATCATCTGCGAGTGCTTTGTAAACCTGTTGTTCTCGACTTTCAATCGCCTTTTTAAGACGTTGAAGACTTTTAACTCTGTATGTTAGCTCTTGTGTCTTACGCGTCTTAAAAAAATCTTGTTGAGTTTTATGGATCTGTTCTACATTCATCGTGATAATAAGGTGTTAGTAAAAAGGGAGGTCGCTTTTAAGTTATGGTTTTCTAACTTTTGGTCTTGAAGCCAGGTCAGGAAATTATGGATACCGTCAGAGTTCATTTGACCCCAGTGTTGCTTGTCTCCCAAAACAGAACAAGTCAGTATGATAGACTTCTGTAGATCCATATTTTTATCTTTTTCTGGAACCAGAGCCTTTAAAATTTCAGCAGCCTTCTCTGGATGTTCTTGGGCATAGAAAAAACCTTTTTTAGTAGCATTTAAAAATGATTTTAATGCGACTTCTTTGTTTGAAACCGTATGTTCAGAGCAACTTATCACAGGAGAATACGAATATGGAATGCCGTAATCCTTCAGTTGGAACAATATCAACTCCGTATTCTGTTGTGCTGCCTGAACACCTTCCCAATTGGTAAAGATCCAAGTAGCTTGAACTTGATCTTTTTCTATGGTTTCCCAAATACCTAATTTATCAGGGTAGACGCATTCTATAATTCCTTTTCCTCCATCATTTTTGATCATTTGCTTCACTATAGCATCTTCATAACGAGCCTTATAAGAAGCATAAGTGGTATGATCTAAATCTTTAGGGGAGCTAATGCCTATACCAGATTTACAAGCTATCGCACTGAGATCTTCTTGAAACAGAGCTGCAATCGCAACTAAATCAAAAGCTTTTGATTTAGTTTGATAACTCATCACGCTCTCCAGCGGACATAAAGCCAGATCTACTTGGCCTAGTTCTACTTTCTTTGCAGGGGTAAGCTGGTAATTATCCTGAGAAGGATCGATAATTTCTACAGCTACCTCTTCTTTTGTATAGTAGCCTAATTCTTGAGCTATAAAAAACCCAATGTGATTTGCATTAGGTGTCCAGTCCAGAGCGATTTTTAACGATGTCATCGATTGTTTTTAAATTCAAAACAATTTACATCATAGAATAATAAGTTATGTGAAGGAGTTTGTAAAGTTTAGTTTAAAGTGCTATCAATCCCCGACAGCGGCCTTCCACAAAGCATCTTTTTCATTTACAGGAGCGACGATTTTCACAGGTTCTTTTTTCACTGGATGTATGAATTCTAAGGTTCTCGCATGAAGATGAATACTGCCGTCTTTGTTACTGCGTTTGGCGCCGTATTTTAAATCTCCTTTGATCACACAGCCTATTTTACTCAGTTGTGATCTGATCTGGTGGTGTCTTCCTGTTTCTAATTTAACTTCTAAAAGTGTATAACGATCCAGTTCTTTAATAACCGAGTAGGAGAGTGCTGCTTTTTTAGAGTTAGGCACCTCATGATCATGTGCGTAGCTTTTATTTTGCTTTGGATTACGGACCAAGTAATGTTCCAAACGGTCTTTTTTCTTAGGTACATTTCCTTCTACAATTGCCCAATAGGTTTTATCTGTTTCATGAGCAGCAAAAAGGTTGTTCATCCTTGGCAATGCTTTTGAGGTGCGAGCAAAGATCACGACACCACTTGTAGGACGGTCTAATCTATGTACAACACCTAAAAAGACAGCACCAGGTTTATCGTATTTCTTAGCGATATAATCTTTGATCAAATCAGGAAGAATCTCATCTCCGGTTTTATCTCCTTGCACGAGATCTCCAGACTGCTTATTAATAGCAATGAGGTGGTTGTCTTCAAAAAGGATGCGGTGGTTGATGGACATAGGTGATAAACTTGTGGTAAAGGTACTACTTGTAGTGCTCAATTCCCTATGTTTTTGGAATGGACAGACCTAATCTTGTTCTGTTTGAAATGCCGACACTTTACCTGTTGGAATTATTGTAAAAATCAGATCAAACGTTCTTTAAAAGCCAAAAATTTAGACTGCAAAGGAATATCTTTTTTATGGGAGGTATCTTTGTATTCATGGTTAAAGAATTCATAGATAGAACCCTTAGAAGCAATAAACGCATGAAAAAGTTAAGCCCCTATTTGCAAAAGCAAATAGGGGCTTAACCAACTCTTCGTCATACTAAAGACTATTCAACTACTTCGATAAACTCAGAACGATCTAATAGATCAATACTGATTATAGATGATCAAAGGAGTACATCAATTCTTTTTTAAATTAAAACAAACCTTCATTTTTATTAGAAAAATAATTGAAATCGTGATTGTTTTCAATCTTCAATAAAGTTTCATAAATCATTTTGATGACGTTTTCTACATCGTCCCTGTGTACCATTTCCACGGTAGTATGCATATAACGCAAAGGAAGCGATATCAAGGCACTTGGAACGCCGCCATTAGAATAAGCAAATGCATCTGTATCTGTTCCTGTAGAACGAGACGTAGCTCTTTTTTGATAAGGAATCTTTTTCTCATCTGCAGCATCCATGATCAGGTTGCGCAAGTTGTTTTGAATCGCTGGCGCATAAGCGAGGACAGGGCCTTTTCCTATGGCTGCATCTCCATTAGATTTCTTTTCGATCATTGGAGTAGTAGTGTCGTGAGTTACATCTGTAACGATCGCCACGTTAGGTTTTATGGTTTGCGTGATCATTTCTGCTCCTCGCAGGCCTATTTCTTCTTGAACAGAATTAGTTATATAAAGGCCGAAATCCAATTCTTGCTTATTTTCCTTCAGTAATCGCGCTACTTCAGCAATCATGAAGCCGCCCATGCGGTTGTCTAGTGCACGACATACAAATTTATTTTTGTTCAAAACAAAAAACTCATCTGGATAAGTAATTACACATCCCACATCAACTCCTAGCGCTAGCACTTCGTCCTTAGTCTCACAGCCACAATCTATAAAAATATTGTCTGGTTTAGGAGCCTCTTCTTTTGACTTATCTCTTGTGTGAATCGCTGGCCAGCCGAATACTCCTGTCACGACTCCCTTCTTGGTATGAATGTTTACTTTTTTAGAAGGAGCAATTTGATGGTCAGAGCCACCGTTGCGCACCACATAAACAAGTCCGTCGTCAGTAATGTAATTCACATACCACGAGATCTCATCTGCATGTCCTTCTATAACAACTTTAAATTTGGCATCTGGATTGATAACTCCTACTGCTGTACCGTAATTATCTGTGATAAAGCTGTCTACATAAGGTTTTAGGTAGTCCATCCATACCTTTTGGCCGTTCCATTCATAACCAGTAGGAGAGGCGGTATTTAGGTATTTTTCCAGAAAGTCGAGTGATTTTTTATTTAAAATGCTTTTGTCAGCCATGTGATAAATTTTAGAGCGTGAAGATAATAATATGGTCGCAAAAACGCTTGTATTCTATTGGGTTTCTTATTTTTGGAACACTTTTAGAGCATACTTGTTTATGATAAAGAATTTAATTTTTTTACTAGTGGCTTTTGGTGGTCTCGCTTTCGCGAAAGCGCAAGAAACACCAACACCTAAACCTGTTTCAAAGGACTCGATAGTAAAGTCAGTAGAGCAATATTTCTATGTAGACGGCGACTCATTGAGTGCCATAGAACTGGATAAGGTACTTTTGATACAAGACTTAAACTTTGACAGCAGGTACGAACGCATTCGTTATTTAATCTTAAAACGTAAGGTGGAAAAAGTATGGCCTTATGCAAAACTGGCGGCCGAACGTTTAACCGTACTCGATAAACGACTGGCTTCTTTAGAAACTACCAACCAAAAGAAGAAATATTCTAAGATGGTTGAGGACTATATCGAAGACGAATTCAAAGAAAAACTTAAAAAATTTTCCAAATCTGAAGGACAAATACTCATTAAGCTCATTCACCGGCAGACTGGAAACACAGCTTATGACTTATTAAAGCGCTTAAGAAGTGGATGGAGTGCTTTCTGGTTTGATAAAACAGCCAGCGTTTTTGATATGTCTCTAAAAGAAGAGTACCGACCAGAAACCGTTGTGGATGATTTTTACGTGGAAGACATTCTTCTCAACAGCATTATTGATGACAAGTTAGAAGATCAAAAACCAGCTATTGAGTTTGATTATTTTGCTGCTCGAGCCCATTGGAAAACGTATGAAAAAGAACTTCCAGCAAATTATGACAGCATCCAACTCGCTGCAAGAGCAAAACGCATACAGGAATACAACGAGAAAAAAGCACGTAAAGCCAAGCGTAAAAATTAATTTTTTTCCAGTTTCTAGAGTTAAGATGTTCTAGGTACTCCATACCTGCAGCAGCTTCAAAAGGACCATTAGAATACATGAGAAACGGTATAATAGAAAATGTCTATAGTGAGTTTTTTAATTATTTAAAATAATGTTAATCAATTATTTATATGGTTTAAGTAAACAAATAATTGACGTCTTTAAATAGACTTAAACGTTCTTATTTTATCCTTCCATCAGTACACAGCACACCCTGTAATTACATTAAAATCTGTTTAAATTGTTGTACGATGGATTAGAAATTAGTGTTCCTGCTTGCGATTTGATCAATTCATACAACTTTTATGTACAGCTGAAATAAGGAGTTCTAAAAAAGTAAATATTTTTACTGTTGCGCTTTCTTAATCTTATAGCAGCCCTTACATTTGTTATTTAAAATAATTCTAAATAATAAATTATAATGGGTAGAAAAACTTCTCAAAAAATGCGCGAGTTGCACAGGTATCTGGGCTTTTTCCTTGCAGGTATCATGGCTGTTTATGCGATTAGTGGTATTGCTTTAATCTTTAGAGATACAGACTTATTAAAGCAAGAGGTCAGCATTGAACAAATAGTACAACCACAACTGTCCATAAGCGAAATTGGCCCAGCGCTTAAAATAAAGAAACTGGAAGTAGACAGAAATGAGGCTGGGACTTACTATTTTGAAAATGGCACCTATAACAGTCTTACCGGAGAGGCGCAATTCACTAAAATGGAATTGCCTTACCTATTAGATAAGCTCACTCACTTCCATAAAGCAAAAACAGGGCAGCCCTTGTTCTTTTTAAACATCTTCTTTGGTGTGGGTTTGCTATTCTTTGTCATATCGGCATTCTGGATGTTTATGCCTGGCACAAAAATTTTTCAAAAAGGAATCCTTTTTACTGCTGCTGGATTGATCTTAACATTGATCTTGCTATTTGTGTAGTTGTTACTGCTCAACTAGATTTCATTGTAAATAAAAAAATCCTCCAAATAGACACTTGATCTATTTGGAGGATTTTTTTCTAAAACCTAGTGATATCAAGCCCTTTTAAGCTGTATGATACCTACAGCGTTCAGTAATCTAATAATAAGGTAGGTGATGTCTATTTCGTACCATTTCACACCAAAGTTGGCGCGATTAGCGTATTTGTGGTGGTTGTTGTGATAACCTTCTCCCATCATTAAGAAATCAAATCTAAACAAGTTCTTACTGGTATTTTTCATTTGGTAATTCACATAACCATAGATATGACCGAACCAGTTGATGATTACCCCATGAATAGGAGCCATCATAAGGGTGACTGGTAATAATATCCATTGCCACCAAGCGGTTACGAAGAAAGCAAAGAACAATACATACAACGTAATCCATAAAAGTCTAGAGAAACGGGAGCTAGCAAATTTGTCAAAAGCTTTCCATTGAGGTACATTTTTAGTAAAACGTGGCTCTACTGCTATGCGATCTAGATTAATGTCTTGATAGATGGTTTTAGTTTTCCACATCATAGCAAACATATTGTCATCAAATTTTGGGGAATGTGGATCTTTTTCTGTGTCGGTAAAAGCGTGATGCATTCTATGCATGATGCCGTAACCGTAGGCACTGAGATAACTAGAACCTTGGAAGATCCATGTGAGTACAAAAGTAATGCGTTCCATTGTTTTAGACATCGTAAACACTTGGTGCGCTGCATAACGATGTAAAAAGAAGGATTGAAAGAAGAGTCCACCGTACCAAAGTGCTACAACTAAAAGTATAACAGCCATAAGTCTTTTTTTTACAAAGGTAGGAGCAGTACAGGTGTAAAACTATGAACCTAGATCAAGAAATTCGCTTTCTGATTCGGCTCAATGCTTGTGCGGTAACCCCTATATAAGAGCTGATATATTTCAACGGCATGACACGTATCAATTGAGGTCTTTCTTTAAATAACTTCACGTACCTCTCTTCAGCATTGAGATTCAAGAGATTCTGTTCGCGTTTAGATTTTATTAGAAAAAGGCGCTCTGCAGTTAATCGGCCTATAAGATTCCCGATTTGTGTCTTTTTGTATACTTCTTGTAGGTCGTCATAAGTAATGCTGAGCAAACTGGTTTTAGTCAGCGTTTGTAATTGATACAACGAAGGCTGTCTGGTTAAAAAAGAGTCGTAGGCACTTATGAACTGGTTTTCAAAACTAAAGCCAAAAGTGATGTCTTTTTCATCGTCCTCTTTAGGGATAAACAAGCGTACGATACCAGATTCTATAAATGAGATTTGATTTTCTACCTCACCTAATTTTAAAAAAACTTCTTTTTTAGGAATCACTCGTTGGGTTAATTTTGAGGTAAAGAATTCCCAGTCTTCCTTAGAGATGAGAGCAATACTTTCTAAATATTCTTTAATTTGTTCCATTGAGGTCGAGCCTACTGATTCCGTTTCAAAGATAGGTGCATAGAAATGAATTCATAGAACGCAGCTTCCTAATTAAAAGGTAATTTATTTATAAAACATAGCGCACGAACCTATTTGATGGAGGATTGAAATGTTCGGTAGAATAGAGAAGAGATACTAATAAAGACCGTCTCAACCTTTACTTGTTTTTTAGCTACACATAAGGATGCCATCCAGTGAATCGCTTGTCTATTGCATCATTTTATCCCTGCAACGCCATAGTTGCTTTACAATTAGGACAAATAATTTTATTGCCCTTCATTAAATCTTGAGTAAGAAACGGGATCGCAGTTCCACAATCAGGACAAGGGATGCTGGAGGTTTTTCCCTTTTTAATTTTAGTAAACTTCTTGAATAAATCCATTTTCTCTTGATCCATGTCTGTTTTTTCTGTCATTCCTATTTTTACATCACAGTTGGAACAGCTAAAGCTTTTCCCTTTTAGAAATTCTTCTGTGTTTATAGAAATCAGCGTTTGGCAATTGGGGCAAGGGATGTTATCAGACATTGGAGTGGTGTGGATGAAATGCATCACAAATATAAGCTGAAGCACCACTCCTAAAACAGAATAATAATAAAGTCCTGATAGGTTGTTCTACAGATGTATTATTTTTATCCTTGCTAGTACCAAGTGCTTTTAGCGGATTTACCACATCATAAAAAACAAATGACCATGACCATCATCAACATTCAACCATTAGGATTTCCATGGAAAACACAAGATCCTTTTTTGTTCTGTGCCTATCATCGAGATTTATATCCAGCTGGGGATAAGCATTTAGGAATTCCTGATGTTCAAAAAGCGGGTAGGAATATAGGTCAGGATTTTATGATCAAAGATGGTTTTAGAATGTACCACGGTAGTCACGTCCCTGGTTTCCCATACCATCCGCACCGCGGATTTGAAACCATTACCATTAATAAAGAAGGAATTGTAGATCATTCGGACTCTTTGGGTGGTGCAGGTCGTTTTGGCGCTGGAGATGTGCAATGGATGACCGCTGGAAAAGGCATTTTACACAGTGAGATGTTTCCGATGTTGCACGATCATAAGGAAAATACGCTAGAAATATTTCAGGTATGGCTCAATCTACCAAAAGTGAGTAAAATGGTGCCGCCGCATTTTAAAATGTTGTGGAATGAAGAAGTGCCTGTGATTCATCAAAAAGATCAAAACGGTCGTTCTACCGCAGTAGATCTTATTGCTGGAAATTTAAACGAAGTTCATTCCTTGGATCCGACGCCAGATTCTTGGGCAGCAAATGCCGATAATGAAGTGCTGGTTGCTACTATAAAAATGGAAGCTGGTGCTACTTATATATTACCAAAAGCCCAAAGCAGTGAAGCTAAAAGGAATCTCTATTTCTATAGAGGTACGCAACTAGAAATAGCAGGTAAAACAGTAGCTGAAAATCATTCTATTGAGGTTGTTGCAACTGAAGATTTAGAGATCAAAAATATTGGAGCAGATGCTTTTCTTCTCGTTTTACAAGGCAAGCCTATTAAGGAGCCCGTGGCACAACACGGACCATTTGTGATGAACACACAGGAAGAAATTAGGGAAGCCTTTGCAGACTACCAAGAAACCCAGTTCGGTGGCTGGCCGTGGCCAGAACAAGAGCAAGTTCACGAGCGCAATAAAGGCAGGTTTGCTTTGCACAGTGATGGCAGAGTGGAAGAGAAAGGGATATGAATTCTTAATAATGATTAACGCCCAATGAATACCGATTTTCAATTGGTCAATTCTAAAGTATTGTTTGGAGGCTTAGCGCAATGCCTAGTTGAATACTAAATGGATCTCGTTGAGCAGGTAGCATATTTGAGTGCAGGCAAGGTCAATACCTATGAGTGTGATTCGATCTGTTATTATAAACACAGGTTTATGACTGTTGCTCCAACGGGCATCTTCATTATGAAAAGCTACATGAGTAAGAAGTTAGGGAAGTTCTGAAAGACTTGGTGGAGCACTAAAGATATTTCAACCTAGCATTTCACAATCCTTTTCCAATCAAACTCTACGAATACAATATCAAAAACACACCGATCATTATTCCAGCTAGGGGGATTAGTTTTTTGCGTTTATTTTTCTCTTTAAAGAGCAAACCGCCTAGAACTACCGCAATGATGATCTGGCTTCTTTTTATAGCACTGAGCAGCATGATTAAGGCTTCTGGATCTTGTAGGGCTTTAAAATAGAAATAATCGGCGGTTTGTAATAGGATGCCGACTGCTGGAATGGACCACCGGAATTTAAAATCCCTGCGTTTTTGAGCGTACGGAAACCAAGTAATAGAAAGGATCAATATTAAAATCAAAATCGTGTACAAACAAAACCAAAATTGCAAGGTCTGTGGGTTGAGTAGTAAGGTCTGAACTAAAAACTTATCGTACAAACCACTGGAAGCACCTAAAAAGGTAGCGGCGATAATTGCAAAAATCCATTTGTTACTTTTAAAATGAATGCCTTCTTTTTTGCCGATTTTAGAATACAGCAGCACCGACAATATGATCATAAAAAACCCCATCCATTGATAGGTGTTAGGAGCCTCATTATAAATAAAAATGGCTCCAATAAAGGTGAAAAATGGCCCAGCAGATCTTATAGGAGTAACAATAGTCAGCGGTAAATGCTTTAATGCTTGATAAGCCAGTATCCAAGAAGCCGCCATAATCATGGATTTGATAAAAATAAACCCGTGTGTAGACCAAGAAATAGGTTCTATATAAAAGCCTATTTCTTTAGTGGTTGTCGGATAAAAAACAGATCCCAAATAAAAAGGCAGAATCACCAAGAAACCCGCTATCAAGGTGCCTAACAGGACAGGGAACACCTCGTTGCCTTGTACAGCATGCTTCTTACATAAGTTGTGTAATCCTAAAAATAAAGCTGCCAAAAGGCCTAAATACATCCACATGCCGCGAAGATAGTTTTTTGGTCAGATGAAGCAAGCTTTTGAGTTTAGATAGGTTTTGTTGATTGCCTATGTTACTGACATAACAAAGAATCAAAATACCGGAATACGATAACTGTTGTCCTGGTATTGTTTTTATCTTTTCAGTTTGTATACACAACTTTATATTTTTAAGATGAGGTAAAGCAGACAACAACTTATATTTGCGAGCGCATTAACAACGTTTGTTAAGCAGTCAAATCTTCTCATTACACTTTTGTAGTTGAGATTTATAATATTGTATATTACCCAAATCTGTTCGTATTACTATGCTTTGTTAACGAATGGCTTTATTAAACTCCAACATAGCTTTAATCAAGTACCAAAATTTAATAAATGAAATTTGCAATCTTATCAGCCAGTCCAAATCTCTATTCTACTAAAAGAATTATCGAGGCAGGTAAAAAGAAAGGTCATGAAATGATCATTATAGATCACACCAAATGTGATCTTGTTATTGAAAAAAAGAAACCCATTGTTATTTATAAAGACGAAGAGATACGAGACCTTGATGGAGTTATCCCTCGTATAGGTGCTTCGGTAACCTTTTTTGGTACCGCTGTGGTGCGACAGTTTGAAATGATGAAAATATTCACCGCTACAGAGTCACAAGCCTTAGTGCGTTCTAGAGATAAGTTGAGAAGTCTTCAAATATTAGCTCGTGCAGGTCTTGATTTACCAAAAACGGTATTTAGTAATTACTCTAAAAACGTAAGTAATGTAGTTGAGAAGGTAGGTGGCGCCCCCTTAGTTATTAAATTGTTAGAAGGAACTCAGGGGTTAGGTGTAGTCTTAGCAGATAATAAAAACTCAGCAGAGTCTATCCTAGAAGCTTTTAACGGTTTACAAGCCCGTGTGATTGTACAAGAATTTATTAAAGAGGCAAAAGGTGCCGACATACGTGCTTTTATAGTTGATGGTGTAGTAGTAGGAGCGATGAAAAGACAAGGAAAGGAAGGAGAGTTCAGGTCTAATTTACACAGAGGTGGAACAGCAGATATTATTGAATTAACTGACGAAGAAGAAAATGCGGCTTTAAAAGCAGCTAAAGTAATGGGATTAGGTATTGCAGGTGTAGATATGTTGCAGTCGGCAAGAGGTCCTTTAATTTTAGAAGTAAACTCTTCTCCTGGGCTAGAAGGTATTGAGACAGCAACAGGTAAAGACATAGCTTCCCAAATCATCAAATATGTAGAGAGAAATGCCTAACAGTAGTAATATCGAAGTTTTAGGAAAAGTTATTTCAGAAGGGAAAGGAATTCAGATCAATCTCGACATTGCTAAACTTCATACGCGTACAAAAATAGAAGTCCCTATCATTATTGAGAGGGCAAAAGAACCTGGTCCAACTATTTTAATTACTGGAGGAATCCATGGTGACGAAATTAACGGAGTAGAAATTGTGAGACAACTGGTCGCTAATGGGTATCACAAGCCTCAAAAAGGCATGGTGATTTGTATTCCAGTAGTTAATATTTTTGGATTTTTAAATCAAACCCGTCAGTTTCCCGATGGTAGGGATTTAAACCGTGTTTTCCCTGGTTCTAAAAGAGGTTCTCTAGCCAGTATATTTGCTTATCACTTGATGAAAGAAATTGTCCCGCTGGCCGATTACTGTTTAGACTTTCATACGGGTGGTGCTGATCGTTTTAATGCCCCTCAAATACGAATTAATGAAGGAGACGAAGAAAGCTTAGAGTTAGCTAAAATCTTTGGAGCTCCGTTTATTATGAAATCTAAACGCAGAGAAAAATCGTATAGAGATTCTGTCATCAAACTAGGAAAAAAAGTTCTTTTATTTGAAGGTGGGAAATCTTTAGATATAGACAAATCAGTAACTAAAGTAGGTGTCAAAGGAGCTTTGAATTTGATGCATCATTTAGGGGTTAGGGACTTTTCAAAAGAACTGGCTTCCAAGGCAAAAGTTAGTGAGCCTATTGTTGTAGCAAGTTCTAAATGGATCAGAGCTAGTTATTCTGGCATGTTTCGCAGTAATGCAGTGTTGGGAAGGTTATATAACAAAGGGGATAAGCTAGGTAGTATTTCAGATCCTTTCGGCTTTTTTGAAAAAGACGTCAAAGCTCCTATAAAAGGCTATGTCTTTTGTATCAATAAAGCACCTATTGTCAATAAAGGGGATGCCGTTATCAATATGTCTGTAGAAAAGTAGGGGCGTACTTATAAGAGTTGCTCTATATATATTGAAGAGAAGATCTAATTTTTTGTCCTTGGCACTAGAACTCTTTTGGCTTATTCCCGCATGTAGTTTTTTGGATAACAAGTAGCATATCTGATGCCAACTAATTCTTAGAGTGTTATGTGCTGTTTTTTTTTGCCTCGCTTTCGCGAAAGCGGAAGTAGTATAAACATTCTTAACAATAGCAATAGGTTACTGGTTGTTGCTCTCTATAGCGTGAACAGTGCTTTTAGTCCAATCGGTAAAACTCGAATTACTAGGCAGTTCAAATATTTCCAAATTAAAATATGGTACTGCTGCAATCAGATGGTCAAATATATCGGCCATGATGTACTCATAATTTTGCCAGCGCTTATCACTACTAAAAGCATACATCTCTATAGGAATACCATGAGCAGTAGGGGCTAACTGTCGCACCATGATCATCATTTCCTTATTGGTACCCGAATGGTTCTCAATATAGGTCTCCATATACTTTCTAAACACGCCTATATTGGTAAGGTTTCTACCGTTTAACAACAATTCTTTATTGATGTTATTTTCTGCGTTATACGTGGTAATATCAGATTGGCGAGATTCTAAATAGGAAGAAATCAGCTGAATGTCTTTTAATTGTTCTACTTCATCTATGGTTAGATGTTTGATACTGTCTAATTTGATATTTAAAGCTCTTTTAATACGTCTGCCGTCTGATTCTTCCATACCACGCCAGTTTTTAAAAGAATCAGAAATAAGGGCATAGGTAGGTATGGTGGTAATGGTTTTATCAAAGTTTTGAACTTTAACTGTCGATAGGTTGATCTCGACCACATCACCATCAGCGCCGTATTTTTCAAAAGTGATCCAGTCACCTATGCGCACCATATCGTTTATAGACACCTGGATACTGGCTACAAAACCAAGAATGGTATCTTTAAACACTAAAATAATGATGGCTGAAGCCGCACCAATAGTCGTGATGAATTTTATAAACTCTATCCCTGTCATGATCGCAAAAGCAGAAAGTATCCCGAGCAACCAAGCAAAGATCATAATCACCTGTATGTAGCTGTCTATAGGCTTATCATTTAAGCGAGGTAAAGTTTTGAAGTAATCTTTAAGAGCATTTAAAAAGCTACGAGCTATCCATAAAATGAGCAGGATTGCAAATACCTTAAGACCTTTTTCCACTACAGCCTCAAGGTATGGGAAATCGACAAATACCTTAGGGTTAAACTCCAGGATCAACAGAAGCGGAATGATATGAGCTACATTTTGAGGTACCCTGTTTTTAACTAAAAAATTATCAAAAGCGGTTTTTGTTTTTTCGCTAAATTGAGTGAATAAC
Organism: Nonlabens sp. MB-3u-79; assembly: GCF_002831625.1. Classification (NCBI taxonomy): domain Bacteria; kingdom Pseudomonadati; phylum Bacteroidota; class Flavobacteriia; order Flavobacteriales; family Flavobacteriaceae; genus Nonlabens; species Nonlabens sp. MB-3u-79. The sequence continues at coordinate 2,437,812 of NZ_CP025116.1, forward strand.
TTGATGATCACTTTACTCGTGATAAAATCAATAATAAACGCTAAGACCAAGAGCACAAAGAGCAAGCTGATGAGGTTTGCATATTTGGCTGCTGTGTCTGACAATCCTGATGCTACTAAATAATCATATAACAGATGTTCTATTTTCATAAAAGTGGCCTTTGTTGGGAACTATTGGTGATGTAATTAGTGTTATTTTCTAGTTTGTAAAATTAGGTATCCTTATATAGAATTGCCTTGGTTTAACAAGATTTATTTTTAAATTTATCAAGCAAGACAAAGAAGGTAGACCGCTTTATACTAAGAAAGTAGACCGTACAGATGTCGTTGGTATTCTTTATTATCAAAGAAATAAAGTAGCCTTTTTGCAAAGGATGTTGTCATGTGGATAAATGGTACTATCTTTGCAGTAATATTAGTATTAATAAAAAATAAATTACATTAAGATGAGTAAAGGAACAGTAAAATTTTTCAATGACACTAAAGGATTTGGATTTATCACAGAAGAAGGAGTTGAAAAAGACCATTTTGTACACATTTCAGGATTAATCGATGAGATTAGAGAAGGTGACGAAGTAGAATTTGATTTACAAGAAGGAAACAAAGGACCAAACGCAGTAAACGTAAAGGTTCTCTAATATATATTTATATATTTAGACAAAAGCCCCATCAATTTTGATGGGGCTTTTTTATGGTCTTTATTTAAAGGTGTTGGAATCATAAGATGTTGCGATTAGATCCGATAGATGCTGCATTACATCAATAAACTCTGTATGTAATGGCAGGTTATTCTTCCTCGGCAGTAGCGAGAACGTCTGCTAGTTCTAGATCTTTGTCCATAGTATGTACAACAGGTACTGAATTTTTAAGAGCGACAAATGATTTTAATTGCTCCATATCTTCCTCTTCACCAGAGAAATAAGGAAATACGTCCATAATAGGCGACTCAGCCACCGCTGGGATGGTGTATTCTCCCATCGTATCTTTCATAGTTAGGACTGTGTTTTCATAAGCTTCCTTGACATCATTAGCTTGAACTAATAAGTACATATTGGTCTTGCGTTCCTTACCGCTTTCTTCGTCAAAGGCAATTAAGGATACACGGGATTTGAACCAGCGATCTGTATTTTCAAACGGGTGGATCTCTGCATAATTGGCCACCTTGATATTGGTGATTTTAATTTCTTCGCTTTCTGGCAAATAAGCTGCCATTTCTTCAGTGATTCTACTTTCGGCTTCTGTATAAGAAATCGCATCCACCAGGAAGGGCTCTGTCTTTATTTTTTGTGTGCCAGAGGCTTCATCAAATTTTCTATATTTTACTTTGCACTCGTACCAAGTTGCACTCATATTTTTTGTTTTAAGGACGCCAAATATAGGCTGCTGCGCCAGCTCCAATCCTTAAAGACCAGAATAGATGTTCACAATTCCAAGGCGGCATTTATAGGGCTTTTAAAGTGAGGGAGTTAGCCGTTTTTTTTCTTTGATCAAATCAAGGCATATTGCGAAAGGGAGGTAGCAGTTGATTTGAACCCCGATTCAGGTCGGTGCTGTTATTATAATTTTTTCATCAAAATGATTTGAAACTACCCGTCGATTCCCGACAAACTCTCCAATGCATAAAATAACCGATTCTTAGCATTGTCCTGCGATCCAAATATGGATCTGTAGAGTTGGCCATTGGAGCTGATCAGGAGCCATTGTGGTGTGCCTTCAGCATGGAATTGCTCGTAGACTTTGTGGTGCTGGTCTATATAGATAGGGAAAGGGATCTGGCCACTAGTAAAAACACTTTTTATATTTTCTTTTGTGCCTTCTCTTGTTGGAAAATCCGCATGGATGGCGGCTACTTGTATACTAGGGTACTGACATTGGAATTCATAGGCGAGTGGCAGGGCACGCCCTGTACAACCTAGACAGTCATTGTTATAAATAAGTAACAACAGCACTTTGTCTTTATAGCGTTTTATCAAATCGACTTCTAGACGATCAAGATCTGTAACGGCTATGGATGCGATACCTGTGTTCATTAGATTAAAGTTGACCTTTTTTCTTGATTCTTATTTCCTTTCTGTTTTGCGTAACCGATTGCAACGGCATCCTTTTGTTTTTCTTTTTAAAACAAAAGATAAAGTGAAAAGCGGGACCCGTTAGGGAAACGCCCAAACCATTACAAACAACTTTTTTCACCTATTTAAAGGTATGTCGCATCTCATCGGTTGAAGAGGCTCCCAACAATTCATTGAATGTTTTTATGGTATTAAAGTCGGAAGTAATAGCCTCAGCAACCATAATACCAGAAACGCCAGTGGCTAGAATGTCTGTTACATCTTCTGTGGTAATCTTGCCAAAACCAATAAGAGGAGTATCTGTGTTTAAAGCCTCTGATATAAGGGTATAACCATTCTTACCTAAAGCTTTACTTGTGGTTTCTGAAGTTGTTTTAAAAGGCCCCAATCCTATATAATCTACTTCTTTAGTGAGCAAAGTCTTACATTCTTCTAAGCTATGTGCTGTAGCGCCTATAGTTTGCCAAGGGTGCAACTCTTCTCTAGCTAGAGTAGGGCAGGCATCATTTTGTTCTAGGTAAAGACCGTCTGCTTTGACCTCATGGGCAATCTTATAAAAGGTCTTAATAACCAACCTGGTTTGAAAATGCGCTGTTATTTTTAATACTTCTTGAGCGAGTTTCAAATGATCTTTTCCATCAATATGCTCCAGGTCAAGTTGTACCAATTCGGCTCCAGAGCTGCAGGCTTTTTGGATGTTTTCTAAATGTGCGGCGCTAGTAGTTGCTTGTGAAAGGTAATGTAGCTTAGGGATCATAAGTTCTTATTTTATGCAATAGAATACATATGGATGTATGGATCTCCAAAAGTATCTATTTAAAATGGGATAGGAGTGCTATTGAAACTACAATTGAACGCAAGTAGTAACAATCTATATGAGTTTGAATGTGATTTGTCCCTTCTTTACACCGCCTATAACGGCTTCTATCTCCTTATCTATTTTGCTCATATAATAATTATACAACGTGATTTTGAATGATTTTTTTGTTTACATTTCGTAAGAATAACAGGCTGAAAAAAAATGTTTTCTTTAAGTAATTTAAAGGCTGTTTATTCCTTAAATATGTAAAGATACTATAGCGATCTAGCGGGCGCAACCACGTGTAACTTCTTAAACTTAAGGGGTGCTAAAAGCCTATTGGACTTGAGGTGGTCAACATCCATGACACATATAATTAGAAATCTAAAAATTTAAAAATAATGAAAACAAAAGCAATAGTATTTTTATGTGCAGTAGGTATATTTTTCTCTTCTTTTAAAACAATAGATCAGGAATTAAAGACTGCTGTAGTAATTTATGACGGTTACGAATATGAAGAGTTTAATTTCACTATTTCAGGTACTGAATACGGAGAAGACAGCTTCCTTTCTTTTACTGTAGTACCTGAGGAAATATTAAAATCTTTTGATTTAGAATCATACGACCTGATAGGAGAAAGTTTTAAAATTACTTATGAAGTTGTTTCCAAAAAAACAGTAGATGGGGAGTTCTCTCTAGAGACTTACGTGTTAAAAACATTAAAAAAAGTAGAATAACAGTAAATCGGAACTGCTTGAAGTGGTCCCGTATTTTTATAAGATCTTATACTTATGGAATCAGATAACAGTACAATTGTCAAGTTTAAAAATAAAACAGTGAGCGTGAAAAGAAAAATCCTCTTTGTTTCCAAGTATGGAGAGACTTTGGATATTGCAAATGCTATCCAATCAGAAGGCCATAGTATTAAGTTTTTTATACAAGAAAGAGGTTGTAAAGAAATTGGTTATGGCTTTTGTCCTAAAGTTACCGATTGGAAGAAACATACCGATTGGGCAGACTTAATTATTTTTGATTACACCGGTTATGGAGCCATTTGCGAAGAACTTAGAAATGCTGGAAAACTTGTTGTAGGTGGATCCATTTATACGGATTCATTAGAGTTAGACCGCAATTTTGGCCATCAACAATTGAAAGCTCATAAGATTAAAGTACTGCCATCTTATGAATTTACTAATTTTCAAGAGGCTATTGTATTTATTGAAAAACATCCAGATACTTATGTTATCAAACCTTCTGGTGAAACCCAAGAATTCAAGCAGTTGTTATTTGTAGGTAGTGATGATGAAGGATTAGATGTGATCCGAGTTTTAAAAGCTTATGAAAAATCATGGGGTAATAATTTTGGTGATTTTCAACTTCAAAAAAAGGTAAAAGGTGTAGAGATTTCTATAGCTTCCTTTTTTAACGGAAAGGAGTTCTTAAAACCTATCAATATCACTTTTGAACATAAGAAATTATTCCCTAAGGAATTAGGGGTTTCCACTGGGGAGATGGGGACCAGCATGTTTTGGACTAAAGATTCTCCCATATTTGATGCGACTCTAAAGAAATTTGAAAGCACTCTAGCCAAATCTAATTTTATAGGACATATAGACATCAATTGTATCGTCAACGGAAACGGTATTTACCCATTAGAATTTACCTCCAGATTTGGATACCCACAAATTCTAATCCAGCGGGCTGGAATTAATGAACCTTTAGGCGATTTCTTCTACCGATTGGCTTCTGGTCAGAAATTTGATATCAAAGTTAAAAAAGGATTTCAGGTAGGAGTTTTTATTGTCGTACCACCATTTCCCTATGAGGATAAGAAAACCTTTCAACTCTTTTCTAAAGATGCTGTGGTAATTCTTAAAAAGGAAGCCAAAGAGGGCATACATATAATGCACCTTAAAAAAGTAAATAATGAATGGCTTATTACTGGGGACACTGGAATAGCGCTTCTTATTAGTGGAACAGGGCTCACCATGAAAGATGCACAGCGGCATATGTACAACCGAGTACAAAACGTCATTGTCAATAATAGTTACTACCGCACCGATATTGGAGATCGATGGCAAGAGGACTCCGACAAGTTATGGTCTTGGGGGCTGTTATAAACGACCGTATGACACTTAAAATTTTAAAAAACGAATCTATTTTTATAGACCTATTGCCTTTAGAGTGGCAAGAAGGTATTCAATCGATTTGGAAAAAAAATAAAGAACATGCTCTTATATATGTACTGGAGCAGGATGATGAAATTTGTGCAGGAGGTATTGTTTTTTCTGCTTTAACACCAGAAATGGAGGTTTATAAAGAGGAGGCTCGTTATTGGTTCTTAAAAGGTTATTTGTACATAGGTTATGTTTGGGTACCTGAAGATAAAAGAAATAAAAGTTACGGGAGTCTATGGCTTAAAAACTTGTTGTTAATGAATCCCAAGCAGCATTATTGGCTGACCACAGAAGAGCAACAACTCCGTTATTTTTATGAAAAAGAAGGTTTTACTTATGTCAAAACAATGAAGTATCAAGACCTGGAGGAAGAGCTGTTTGTTTACTAGAAATGGTATGGAACCTTTTGTAGTTGGTTAATTCTAATTTGCATCTTAATAGGTTATTTAGGAGAGGATTTGCATTATATCTGTGTATCAAGATTAAATGGCTTCTGGATACTATTCCCCTAATAACTTAATATTATAAATGAACCATAATGTATATTATGTCAAATAGAATTTATTAGAACTAACTAACTATATAGAATCATTTACTTAGCCTCTTCTAGCATGGTTGCCTTTAGCTCCTCTCTGGATGCTATAAGGTCATCATGAAAACTGTTGACGAGGTCTCCGTATCCATTGATGTACAAAAATCGCAATGAAGCTATTCTCGATTTGTGTTCCTCACTCTTTAATAAATAATTGATACAATCATTCTCACATTTTAAGTCGGTAATTAAAGTGGTATACCAAAGTTGTGTTTCTTCTAGGTATTCCAGATTTGTAGTAAACTTTTTATAAATGATTTGTTCCATATCATTTATATCCTTAAAATAGGATTTATAAATCCCGCTCAGGTTGATTAAATTTTCAGAGGCTTGAGAATTATGTAATACCGCATTATCTATCCAATTGCTGTTCTGTTTATCGAGACTTAAATCTTTAACATCAAACAATATGGTAGACAATATTCCTTTTTTATCTACTTTAGTTTTATCGTACTCCCGCTCTAGAACTCTTAGATAGGTATTGTCCAAAGTATCTAATTCTTTTAGAAACTCATCCAAGTCATTAATATCTTTATCCAGTTGCGTCAAGACCTTTTCTTGTAATTGGACATTAGCTATTGCAATTTGTTCTTCTTTATTCCAGTTATTGATCCACAATGCTATCAGGATACCTGCTACCACGAGAATAATTTCTCCTGTTGCATACAGCATATACTTGCGCAAACCGCTAGCTTTAATCTGCTCTAATCTTGCTTTATTAAAAAATCTCATATTTGATTGGTTCCAAATTTTAGACTTACTCCTCTTCTACTTCCAGCCATTTTAATCGGCCTTCGTATTTCATAAAGGTACGGTGTGAACTGTTAATGCTTAACCTCACATTATTAGGTTGGTAAATTTGAAGTTCGACGTCCAGCGTTTCTGCATCATTTCTTGTGGTAAATTCATAAGAAAGATAGCCTTTTTTCTCATTGATACTGCTCTTGATATTTTTTATATCGGCTATAAAGTTAAAACCTGTATCGGTACCATAGCCTCCACTCATGCGGCGCTCTCCGTAAAATGGCAAGGCAAATTCGCTCTCTTGCTCTGCTATCTTTAGGCTGTAATGATCGCCTTGTACATCGATGCGTGAAACGTTGTTACCAGTGCGTATCAATAGATCGTTGGCCACATTATTAAGAGCTTGAGTATTAAATGGAATCACAACATCTGCCTCAAATTCAAAACCTTGCTGGCTCATTTGTTTTTGTAGGTCTACTAATTTATTTCGGTCATCCTCTGTAAAACTGGTTTTACAAGAGCTAAAAGTCAGTAACACTAGCAGGAATAAGGAATAGGTTATAGTTTTCATTTTGCTTCTTTTCATTATAAACACACAAATAATGCCGTAAGGCCAGAACTTGTTTTGCTTTTTGGGCTAAGCATAATCAGAGCGCGAAAGCAAATTTTTAATGATGCGATTTATCTTTCTTAAAGGTCCTGCATCCCACTTCTGTACTTTTATAAACTTGTACACAATATACTAAGAAAATCACCTTGAATTCAAGGGGCCATTAACGTTTTAAGGTCACATGTCCTGTAATGAGTTGCTCCTTATAGTATAACTTGTACCAGTAATCATTGCTAGGAAGGGGCTGATTGCGATACATTCCTGTCCACCCTTCTTCTAGGTCATTAATTTGTTGTAACAATTTTCCATACCTATCATAGAGTTCGAGTCTTGCGCCAGGAAATCGGTCAATACCATAAATTTTAAAGGTATCGTGAAATCCATCAGCATTAGGGGTGAAAAATTTAGGGATTCGAATCCGCAAAAACTCTTGTGTAACGACTTCACAACCAAAACGGTCTCTAACTCTAGCAGTAACCTGTAAAAAAGTGGTGATATCAAACGTATTTCTAGTAGTCCATTGACTTCCATCAATACTGAACTGGTAATCGCCTGGAGTTTGTAAATTGATTCTAAGCTCCTCTCCTATTAGATCGAGTGATGATATCACAGGAAGTTCAACCACGCTCACCATAAAGTTGGCAATAGAAGAACAACCAGCTTCATTGAAAACCTCACAGGTGTAGGTTCCTTCAGTTCCTACGCTAATGCTAGGTGTAGTTGCTCCAGTATTCCAAACATACCTCCCATTAGGAACTTGTGGATCCAACACTACCATATCAGTTGGACAGATGGTAAAATCGGCATTGTTGACTACTGGATTATTTTCTATGATATATACTACTGGAACTCTTGTAGGACGCACACAACCACTCAACGAATCACGTGTTTCAACATAATAAGTTCCCGCTGAAGTTGGGGTATATTCGGCTGAATTGCTATTTATCAATGTGCCCGCAGTAGCACTGTCGTACCAATAGGCTTCTAATCCTGGCGCAAGATCAACAATAAGATCTACTAGTTCGCCATCACAGGATACAAAAGGGTCGCTTCTAGGGACAGCCGGGCCAACGACTACTTCTCTAAATTCAAAAATTTCAGAAAAATTGACACATTGTGAATTATTGAGATTTATAGCGTCTTCAGCGACTTTAACTCTATAAAAAGTAGTAGTAGTAGTTACAACCGGAGTGGTATAGGTAGCGGTATTGGCACCAGCGATATCCATAAAATTAATTCCATCACTACTAGTTTGCCACTGGTATGCTGGAGTGACAAAAACGTTTGTTGATGCTGCAGCATTTAAGATAATGGAGGTACCAGGGTCATTTTCACAAATGGAAGAAAAATTTGCGTTTGCTGAATTGAGAACTTCGGTAATATCTCCGCAGGCTTTAAATTCTATATCGTCTATAGCCAAATCATTCCCACAACCTCCTATACCTTCATTGATCATTTTTAAGATACAACCGTTTTGTCCAGGTGCTGTTGTAAACGTAAGTCCGTACTTCACCCATAAAGGTGTGGTATCAGAATTGCGCGGACTCATCACCCCATCAGAAAGTAAGTTGGTATCTGTACTGTCCCAAATTTCAAATCGTACTTGAATAGGAATTTCATTAGTCCCACAGGGATTATTATTGCTCAATACATTTATTACCCAAGAGCTGAATTCATAAGGTGTGTTCTCACAAAGTCCTAAAATCGGAGTTTGATAAAAAACCCCTGGATTAAAATCAGCATTAACGATCAGCATTTTTCCATTGGGATTCCCAGTATGGTCTGGTGCATTCCAGAAGCTTCCTAGTTGTTGCATATTACTTGAAATGGTGTATTCACCATCCTGAACCCCACTGTTTACATAAACATAACTGGTAACGCTAGCTGGTAAGGCGGGACCATTGGTAATTCCTTGACCAAAATCTTCTGTAAAGATCGCATCTCCACTTTGACCAGAGCAAAATCCTAATTGCGCTTTCGCGAAAGCGGAACATAAAAATACACAGAGAAAAAGGCTAAAAAATTTATTCATATTCGAAAAGTACTATGGTTTGCCTGTTTTCTATAAAATAAGGTGTTTAATTTTTAAAATTTTAACGATTACTTGATTATCAAGACATGGAGGATTAAGATCAGCCTTTAACCTAACGCTTATGATAATCCGCTTAAGGACAACTCTACTAGGAGTCGAAGACTTAGCAAATAGCTTCTGTATAGCTGGTATTTCTGTTTTGACCGGTACAACATTTCAATGGCGCTTTTGCGAAAGCAAAACATCCAAAAAAAACACAGGTTTTAAGGGTTAAAGTGTTATTCATTTGTGAATAAAAACACGATTTTTTTGTTTTTTATTAAAAATGAGCATCTTTTTTAAGCTTTTAACGATTAACGGAATTGTAAAACATCGACGAACAACATAATTAACGGCTTTTTTAATTAATTATTAGTTAATATGAAGTACAGCTCTCCCTATTGTCTTATTCCAGGTATTGAGACATTTTTAAAAGTTTATTTGCTCCTTTTATGAAGGCTATTATTTAAATGGAAACAGCCGTTATTGTTGGGCTAGTTCAATTTTTTTGATCTTTTTTTTTACACATAGGACATTTCCCTTTTAACCAAAATGAAACATAAACGTCACTCTTGTCAAATAAAAACAGATCAAACAATAAAAAAAAAATAGGTAAAAGATTTTACTCATATGTTAAACGAACTGACGTTTTCCAGCTTTATTTATAATTTAAATGGTGTAATTTTAAGGATAAACGATCATTATTTTTAACAAAGATAGGTTAGCGGAATAAATTACTTTTTATCGAAGTTTAATCAGTTGTTCAAAAATAGAATTGCTTTTTTTGATTGAAGGGTGTTGTAGAATTACTTTTACTGTCAATTAGCGATTTACATACTATACAAATATGAAAGGATTTTTACTCCGAAAAATGAAAATAATGCCATATGCAGTGGCTTTACTTTTCTTTGTGTCATTAAACACTATTAATGCACAATGTCCAACGGTGCCTGTTTCTCCTCAGGTAATTTGTGACGCTGCTGGTTTTGACTTTAACGATTTGAATGCATTTGCAACACCAGCACCTGGAAACAGTTTGCGCTGGTATCTAAATGCCACTGGTGGAACACCTCTACAGCAATCACAACTGGTTAGACAAGGTACTTATTATGCTGGCGATCCAACAGGAACTTGCGGTACTCGTCCAGCTTTAGTAGTAGACTTTACAGTAGATCCTAGCGGCCAAAGTCTGGATGCTATTTTCTGTTCTAATGAGAATCCTACGGTACAGACTTATATAGACAATGCACTTATCATTAATTCACCGGCGGGTGGAAGTGTTCAGGTTTATGGCGACTTTGCACTCACTAACCTGCTAAATCCAGCAACAGCCTTATCAGGAAACACCAATTACTTTATAGTATTTGTTGATTCCGTTGGTTGTCGTAGCCAAATAGAAACAGGTAGTACTGCTGTATTTCCTTCACCTGTGCCACCTACTCCTCTAGCGACTCAGCAATTTTGTTCAGATACCAATCCAACTATAGCTGACTTGCTTCCTGGAACAACAGCTAACTTTAATTGGTTCGAAAATGTGGATGGATCTAATAATCCTATTCCACCGGCTTTGTTAGATACAGATGCTTTAGTAGATGGTGCTACCTATTATGTTCAGGCAGATAATTTCTTTTGTGAAAGTGATCCAGCAGCTGTAGTTGTTCAAATCAATGACCCAGTTGATGCAGGAATGAGCAATAGTTTAGAGTATTGTGAAGATAATATCCCCGCAGCAGATTTTGACCTATTTCCTTTATTAGGTCCTAATGCTGACACTGGAGGAGCATGGACTGGTCCTCTGACTACATCAAATGGAGATCAAGGAACTGTCAACATAAGTGGACAAGTAATAGGCGTTTATAATTTTGTTTATACCGTTTCCGGAGTTGGCGTGTGTCCAGATGAAACCGCAACGGTTTCTATTGAGGTTTTAGAAATTTTATCTTCTGGTTTGCCTTCCGCAATAAACCCAGTAAGTTTTTGTGTATCTCAATTACCTACATCTTATGACCTGACTTTATTATTGGACAACGAAGACATAGGAGGAACATGGACACAAGGAACAACCAGTATGGATCCAACGGTGACTTCACCTTTAGATTTGTCGTCATTCATTCCTGGAACTTATGACTTTACATACAGTCAAAACTTAACTCCTAATCCATGTCCAGAGGAATCTACCACCGTACAAGTCATTGTGCTAGCAGATCCTAATGCAGGAACTGCTGTGGTTACTGAATTTTGCGAAAATGACCTTAGTGTTAATTCTCCTTATGATTTGTTCAGTTCCTTAGATGGATCTCAAGATAATAATCTTGGAACTTGGACAGACGCTATGAATAACACGGTCACCAATTCGGTTGATATTACTGCTTTTACAGTAGCAGGAAGTCCTTATAACTATACCTACACTATTGATAACGGTTCTTGTCAGGATTCTGAAACGATTGTAATTGATGTTTTACCAGCACCAGAATCTGGTAATTATATAGGAACACCTTTTACAGTTTGTGAAGATCAAGCAGCGGCTAACTCGCCTTATGATCTTTTCAACTTACTAGATGGAACACAAGACACGAACGGAACATGGTATGCTGGTAACACCTCTGCAGGAACAGCAGTAACCAATCCAATCGACTTAACCACATTAGCAAACGGAACCTTTGATTTTACTTATGCAGTTCCTGCGATAGGAACTTGTACAGATGTAGATGTGGTGGTAACGGTAATTATCAATGAATTACCGAATACAGGAACTCCTACTCCATTCTTAGTTTGTGAAAGTGAACTAGCAGCTAACTCCCCTTTAGATTTATTCGGACAACTGTCTGGACAAGATGCTGGTGGAACTTGGTCTGATGACGATGCTACTGGCGCCTTAACAGGCAACACTGTGGATCTTACCGGATTGATCGTAGGTGGCTATAATTTTTCTTATTCGATTACAGACGCTAACGGATGTATGAACAGCTCTACAGTTATAGTAACCGTTGCTCCAGCACCAGAATCTGGTAATTATATAGGAACACCTTTTACAGTTTGTGAAGATCAAGCAGCGGCCAACTCGCCTTATGATCTTTTCAACTTACTAGATGGAACACAAGACACGAACGGAACATGGTATGCTGGTAACACCTCTGCAGGAACAGCAGTAACCAATCCAATCGACTTAACCACATTAGCAAACGGAACCTTTGATTTTACTTATGCAGTTCCTGCGATAGGAACTTGTACGGATGTAGATGTGGTAGTAACGGTAATTATCAATGAATTACCTAATACAGGAACTCCTACTCCATTCTTAGTTTGTGAAGATGAACTAGCAACTAATTCCCCTTTAGATTTATTCGGACAGCTGTCTGGACAAGATGCTGGTGGAACTTGGTCTGATGACGATACTACTGGAGCATTAACAGGCAACACTGTGGATCTTACCGGATTGATTGTAGGCGACTATAATTTTTCTTATTCCATTACAGATACTAACGGATGTATGAACAGCTCAACAGTTTTAGTAACTGTAGCTCCGGCACCAGAATCTGGTAACTATATAGGAACACCTTTTACAGTTTGTGAAGATCAAGCAGCGTCCAACTCGCCTTATGATCTTTTCAACTTACTAGATGGAACGCAAGACACGAACGGAACATGGTATGCTGGAAACACCTCTGCAGGTACAGCAGTAAACAATCCAATCGACTTAACTACATTAGCAAACGGAACCTTTGATTTTACTTATGCAGTTCCTGCGATAGGAACTTGTACAGATGTAGATGTGGTAGTAACGGTAATTATCAATGAATTACCGAATACAGGAATTCCTACTCCATTCTTGGTTTGTGAAGATGAACTAGCAGCTAACTCCCCTTTAGATTTATTCGGACAGCTGTCTGGACAAGATGCTGGTGGAACTTGGTCTGATGACGATGCTACTGGCGCCTTAACAGGCAACACTGTTGATCTTACCGGATTGATCGTAGGTACTTATAACTTCTCTTATTCGATTACAGACGCTAACGGATGTATGAACAGCTCTACAGTTTTAGTAACTGTAGCTCCGGCACCAGAATCTGGTAATTATATAGGAACACCTTTTACAGTTTGTGAAGATCAAGCAGCGGCCAACTCGCCTTATGACCTTTTCAACTTACTTGATGGAACACAAGACACGAACGGAACATGGTATGCAGGAAACACTTCGGCAGGTACAGCAGTAACCAATCCGATCGACTTAACTGCATTAGCCAACGGAACCTTTGACTTTACTTATGCAGTTCCTGCGATAGGAACTTGTACTGATGTAGATGTGGTAGTAACGGTAATTATCAATGAATTACCTAATACAGGAACTCCTACTCCATTCTTAGTTTGTGAAAATGAACTAGCAGCTAACTCCCCTTTAGATTTATTCGGACAGCTGTCTGGACAAGATGCTGGTGGAACTTGGTCTGATGACGATACTACTGGCGCCTTAACAGGCAACACTGTTGATCTTACCGGATTGATCGTAGGTACTTATAACTTCTCTTATACGATCACTGATGGGAATACCTGTACCAACAGTTCAACAGTTGCAGTAACTGTAGCTCCGGCACCAGAATCTGGTAATTATATAGGAACACCTTTTACAGTTTGTGAAGATCAAGCAGCAGCTAACTCGCCTTATGACCTTTTCAACTTACTGGATGGAACACAAGACACGAATGGAACATGGTATGCAGGAAACACCTCTGCAGGTACAGCGGTAGCTAATCCAATTGACTTAACCACATTATCAAACGGAACCTTTGATTTTACTTATGCCGTTCCTGCGATAGGAACTTGTACTGATATAGATGTAACGGTTACGATCATCATTAATGCGCTTACAGAGGCAGGAACAGCTACAACATTTGTAGTTTGTGCCAATGAATTGGCAGCTAACTCCCCTTTAGATTTATTCGGTCAACTGTCTGGACAAGATGCTGGTGGAACTTGGTCTGATGACGATGCTACCGGCGCCTTAACAGGAAACAATGTTGACCTTACTGGATTTGTTGTAGGGGACTATAACTTTACCTATACCGTTACTAATGGATCTTGTTCAGATACGGCAACAGTACTTGTTAGTGTGTTGGATGCACCTAATGCCGGTACTTCTACTGACTTAGACATCTGTCTTTCAGATATCACTACAGGACAAACATTAGATTTATTTACTCAGTTGACTGGAAATGATGCTGGTGGAAACTGGTCTGATGATGATCTTACGGGTGAACTGACTGGTTCTATTTTAAACATTTCTGCTTTAACCACGGGAGTTTATAATTTCACGTATTCCGTTTCTCCTTCTACCACTTGTAGTGCAGACATGGAAACGGTACAAATAACGATCAGCAATATTAATGCTCCTACTGCTCCGGCTATTCAAGACTTTTGTGATCAAGCAACTGTTGCTGATTTATCAGTGATGGGTAATGCCGTGATATGGTATGAAGATGCGGCATTAATGAATCCGCTAATAGGCACAGATGCTCTTTTAGATGGAGAAGATTATTTTGCTACACAAACAGATGCGATAACCAATTGTGAATCTAACGATAGTGTTGCCGTGACGGTAAATATATTTGCATCACCTAATTCTGGTGTTGCCGTATTACTTTCTGTTTGTAACGATCAAAGCATGGTAGATTTATTTACTGCTTTAGATGGCACACAGGATGCTGGTGGTACTTGGATCGATACAGATGCAACCATGGCACTGACAGGAAATATATTTGATTCAACTGCAGTAGTTGCTGGAACCTATAGCTTTGAATATATGGTAAGTGCAACGGCACCTTGTACAGATGCTTCTACCATTGTAATGGTAACCGTAGAAACTCCGGTAGACGCAGGAACAGATGCTGTTTTAGATGCATGTACTGACAATGGAACAACAGATTTATTCACTTTATTGGGAACAGCTACTACTGGTGGAACATGGAGTCCTGCATTAGCTAGTAATAGTGGTGTATTTGACCCAGCTACTGACCTTGCAGCTACTTATAGCTATACGGTTACTAGTTCTTGTAACACATCTTCAGCTGATGTTGTTGTTACGATTACTGAAGCTCCTGATGCTGGAACAGACAATATGATTTCTACTTGTGTATCTGACGGTATCATTGACTTATTAACTCAATTAGGCGGTACACCTGACGCGACAGGGACTTGGTTTCCATTACTAGATAGTGGAACTAATATATTTGACCCAACAGTGGACGTTGCAGGAATGTATACTTATACGGTTACTGCAACTTCTCCTTGTGCTACAGATGCTTCAGCTACCTTAGACATTCAAGTGGATGAAAGTGCAGCGCCTACTCTGATAAGCGCAACTCTTGATTTTTGTGCGACTGATAATCCTACAGTAATGGATCTAGATACAGCTGTAACTGGAGATATGATAGTATGGTATGATGCCATCGATGCAACGATTCCATTAGCAGCTACCGAAAGTCTTATCGATGCAACCACTTATTTTGCATCTCAAACAGAAGCAAATGGATGTGAATCCAGTATCAGAACAGAAGTAATGGTTATTGTAGGAGATGCACCAACCCCTACTTTAGATCAAGATGGAGAACTTTTCTGTATCAATGATAATCCTACTTTGCAACAACTTACTTTGAACGTATTGGAATATGATTCTATTGCTAATAACGTTGTTTGGTACAATGCGGTTGATGGCACGAATGCCTTACCTCTTACTACAATAATGACAAGTGGAACTACGTATTACGCTGCTTTAATAGATGCAGCAACTGGTTGTGAAAGCAGTATAAGACTAGAAGTAACGGTAGATTTATCAGCTTGTGGAGATCTAACCATTCCAGACGGGTTTTCACCTAATGCTGATGGGGTCAATGATACTTTTGATATTGATAACTTGAACTTTCTTTATCCTAATTTCAGTATTGAGTTCTATAACCGATATGGAAGTCGCGTTTATAGTGGAACTGCCAACACACCTAGATTTAACGGTTTCAGTAATCAATCGGCCTTATTGAGTGACGGAGAGTTACCAGTAGGTGTTTATTACTACATCCTTAAATACAACGATGGAACTACAAAACCATCCCAAGGTAGAATTTACTTAAGCCGATAGTCACTTCAAGAAAGAAACAAACAAAATGAAAAATTTTAATATAACACCTTTATTAATTGTATTGATCGGTATGCTTTCCTTGAGCACGGTTGCTCAGCAGGATCCGCAGTTTACTCAATACATGTATAATCAAAGTATCTTGAACCCGGCTTATGCTACTGCAAACAAGTCTGAGCTCAATGTGGGTGCTTTGTATAGAACACAATGGGTAGGACTGGAAGGCGCTCCTAAGACAGCTTCTTTATTTGTTCATTATCCTGTAAGTGATCGCGTGGAAGTGGGAATCTCTTTTACAAATGATGACATAGGAAATGTCGTTACAGAAAATAATATCTATGCAGATTTTGCCTATGTATTACCTGTTTCTGAAACGGCTAAACTTTCCTTGGGTATAAAAGCGGGTCTTACTTTATTTGATGCTAACTTTAATGGGTTCAACCTTCAGTCTGGTGGCGTAGATACTGATGTAGCTTTTAATGAAAATGTAACTCAAAGTTTTCCTAACGTAGGTTTAGGAGGTTTTTATTTTACAGATAAATTCTATGTAGGTTTATCGGCTCCTAATTTATTAACGACAACACATTTAGAGAATGAAAACGGCATACAGTCTACTGGTGTCCAAGACATTCATTTTTTCTTAAATAGTGGTTATGTATTTGATATTAATCCAGACTTAAAGTTCAAGCCTTCTTTTTTACTAAAAGGTGTAAAAGGAGCTCCTTTATCTGCAGATCTGAATGCAAACTTCTTGTTTAATGACACATTAGAAGCTGGTATAGGTTATCGTTTAGATGACTCTGTCAGTGCACTGGTTAACTTTAAAGTATCTCCAGAGCTTAGATTAGGGTATGCTTATGATTACACCACAAGTAATTTAGGTAACTTTAATTCTGGATCTCACGAGATCATTTTACTGTATAACATTAAAACAAAATTCTGGAGAGGTGGTTACGATCGTTCTCCTAGATTTTTCTAAACCTATTCATCACCATACTTATGAGATTAATAATTACTATATTGATGACCGCATTGCTAGTAGGAACTTATAGCCATGCCCAGAATTTAAGTCTGAAAAAGACTGATAAATTATTCAAAAATCAGGCGTATACGGAAGCTATAGCTAATTATAAAAACCTGGAGGCTTCTGAGGGAGTTCTTCAAAAGCTAGCAGACTCTTATTATTACACCAATGATTTTGAAAACGCAGCAAAGACCTACACCAAGCTTAAAGATACATATAGCGATATTATAGACAAAGATCGTGTATATAGATATGCACAATCGCTTCTTGCTGTTAAGGATTATCAAACAGCAGATGTCTATTTAAAATCTTACTACGGTAAAGATTGGAACACAGAAGAATTTCTCTCTGAATTAAAGAGAACCACACCTCACGTTTTTGAAGTAGTGCCAGTTACAAATAAAGGGTCTAAAAGTGATTTTGGTCTATCTTTTATAGACTCCAATAATGTTGCTTTTGCTTCTTCTCGTAATATGGATCGACCTGTTTTTTCTTGGAATGGTTTACCTTATCTGGACCTTTACGAAGCTCAATTAAACGGTACTACATTAAGTGAGGTGACACCATTTTCTGAAGAAATAAATACGGCTCTTCATGAGAGTAATGCCGTTTTTACCAATAAAGGTAAAGTCATGTATTTCAATCGTAACAATGAAAAACGAATTAAAATAGATGGAGAAAGGGTTTCTAATATTCAATTGTACCGCGCAGAAAAAGTGGATAATAAATGGTCCAATGTGACTTTATTACCTTTTAATAATGAATTGTATAGTGTGGAACATCCTTCTATTAGTAAAGACGGTATGACACTTTACTTTTCAAGCAATATGCCTGGTGGATACGGTGAATTTGATATCTACAAAGTAGCAATCAATGAGGATGGTTCTTATGGTGCCCCTGTTAACTTAGGAGCTTCTATCAATACTGCTTATAGAGATCAATTTCCTTATATCAGTAATATCAACACCTTGTATTATGCCACTAACGGTAAACAAGGCGTAGGTGGATTGGATATACATAGAGCAAACCTGGTGAATGGTGAGTTTGACACTCCTGTTAATTTGGGTACTAGTATCAATAGCTCTAATGATGATTATGCTTTTGTAATTGATGAAGCCACAAATGAGAGTTATTTTTCCTCTAACAGAGATGGTTTAGATCAAATCTATACAGGAAAAAGAGAGGAAAATATACTTACTAAATATCAGGTAGTAGGTGTCGTACAAGACAGCATCAGTAAAAAGACGTTACCAGGTTCACTTGTTTCCTTATTGGATGAGCGTGGAGTTGTTATAGATGACATGATCACTGGTAACGACGCTTCTTACCTATTTAAAATCGAGCCAAATAAAAAATATACAGTTCGTGCTACTCGCAAGCTATATATCCCTCGTAATGTAGATTTTTCTACAGATAAAAACGGAAAAGTGAGTCATGATATATTTTTAACGCTTCTCTCCTATCAAGATGCAGAAGAAATTATAAAAAAAGATCGCAAGGGAGATGTACAAGTAGAATTAGAACAAATATTTTTTGATTTTGATCAGGCGGTTATTAAACCTGAAGCTGCTGCTACTTTAGATGATCTTGTAGCTATCATGAATAAATATCCTGAAATGCACGTAGAGGTATCTGCTCACACGGATGTCCGTGGACCTAGTGAATACAATCTAACCTTATCTAAACAACGTGCCGCTTCTACTATGAAATACTTGATCAGTCAAGGGATTGATGAAAATCGATTGCGCAGTATAGGTTATGGTGAGATGCAACCACTTAATGAATGTGTTAAAGAAGGTATTTGTACTGATGAAGAATATGATATCAACCGTCGTTGCGAATTTAAAGTGATGCAATAAGAAACAAATAGAATACTTTAAATCCCAATAGCTAGTTGTAGTTATTGGGATTTTTTTGTTGGTGGTATGTATGGATATTGATCTCGCTTTCGCGAAAGCGAGATCAATATCATCAAATAAACGTTTGCTAAAAACATATTAGAAAAACCACACTGCTGCTAGACCTGTTAAATTATTAAGGATGCCTTTTATGGCTTAAACCTTAAAGCTTTACTAAAGCTATACTAATGATTGTATAAAGACAACACCAACAATCTATGAGTAACTTAACTTAGAGTAAAATCAACAAAATGACTATTCAATTTAATTACCAGCACGTTTCTGGAAGTACAGATCTAGAGAATTACACAAAAGAAAAATTACAAACTATTTTTGACCGATACAGTTGGATCACTAGAGCTGATGTGTTTTTTATAGCCGAAAACACCTCTAGCGATCAAACAGGGATGATTGCTCAAATAAGATTAAGTGCTCCAGGCCCACGACTGTTTGCCGAAGAAAGTCACAATACATTTACAAAATCCGTAAGCAAGGTGGTAGACCAACTTAAAACGCAGTGCGAAAAGAGAAAGGCAACCATAATTACACATTCCTAAGATGATATCCCTAGCTGCAAATCACAGACAAATTGTTTTATTATACAATTCAAATCAAAAAAGCCATCGGGAGATATTGGCTTACGCAAAGGCTGCTGGCAAATATTTGCTTGCTGTAGATGTTTCTAAAGACAAAGTTGCTGCAACGGTTTGGACAGAAATAGCAGATGTGCTTCAAGTCAATGTTAGCGACCTGCTGCACACAGATCATTCCTCTTATGAAAATAAATATGGCAAAGGTCATCAGATAGATGACACAGGAGCCCTTAAAACACTGCAAAAGGATCCTGAAATGCTGTTGTATCCCATTGCCATAAATGGTGAAAAAGGAATAGAAGTGAAATTATATAATGAAATGTTGAAATTATTTGATGTGGATACAGCAGCAATCAAAATCCCATAATATTTTTACTACCAAAATTAAAAATCCAGCTTTGTAAAGGTGGATTTTTATATTTTACAATTATCTTTCCTTATGATCATTTGGATATCCTTTATCGTCTTAGTCAGCATCTTTTTATGCTTGGATCTTTTTGTTTTTAACAGAAAGGCCCATGTCATAAAAACCAAAGAAGCTTCAAAATTCACTGCCTTGTGGGTAGGTATTGCGTTGCTTTTTACTGGTGTTATTTATTTTATATACGATGGAGGTTATTTAGCAAACCCTGACCAACTCAACGGTAGCGATGCTGCTATCAAGTATTTAACAGGCTACTTAATAGAGCTTTCGTTGAGCGTTGATAATATTTTTGTCATCGCAGTTATCTTTAAGTCCTTTTCTATAGATCAAAAATACCAACATAGAGTTCTCTTTTGGGGAATTGTTGGAGCGCTTGTTTTTAGGGCCTTGATGATCCTTTTTGGGATTGCTCTGATTAATGAGATCAGTTGGATGACCTACATTTTTGGAGCCTTTTTATTGTATACCGCCTTTAAAATGATCAAAAGTAAAGAAGAAGAATTTGATCCAAAAACTTCCTATATATATAAATTTTCTAGAAAGCTATTTCCTGTTACAGATCGCATAGAAGGGCAGCAATTGTTTATTAAAAAAATGGGGAAGCGTATTGCTACTCCTCTATTCTTAGCATTGGTAGTCATTGAACTGACCGATGTGCTGTTTGCTTTAGATTCGATTCCAGCAATACTTGCTATTACCGCAGACCCATTTTTAGTATTCTCTAGTAATATACTAGCGATTATGGGATTGCGTAGTATGTATTTTTTCTTAGCTAATTTATTGGATAAGTTTCAGCACATTCATTACAGTCTAGTTGCTATTCTAGCTTTCGTTGGTATCAAAATGATTTTAGTTCATTACGTGCCTTTTCCAGAATGGCTTTCTCTAGCAGTCATTTTTGTTTCTCTAGCAGTGGGCGCTTTATTCTCCCTACGAGATAAGAAAACGGAAGATGATATTCAAGAACAAAATAAATGATTAAATACTTAAAAAACGCTGGATTAAGTTGTTGCTGTTGCTTCTAACTATTTTAACATTTTATAAAAAACCGTCATTGCTTTTGCTACGTAAGTATTCTAAAAGACAACATGATCCATTTCTCTTACATTCACGTTCCTTCTAATCGCAACCTGGAAGCTTTTACCAGTAAATCTATACAACAGCTCAATAAACACTCTTGTTTAGACAGGGTTGACGTTACTTTTAAAAAGATATTTGATCTAAAAAATCGAACTAGAGAGGTAGCACACATAGCAATTACCTGTGATGGACATCAAGTACACTGCGTCATAGCTTCTCTTAATTTCAAAAAATCAGTAGGAATTGCAGTAAAATCTTTAGGAAATAAATTGATGGCCAACAGTGATCAACTTTCTGCATAACTAAAAATGCCTTGAACATATTCAAGGCACCTTTTTTGTTTAACTTGTAACAAGAATTACTTGAGTATACTTCCTAACTTTTAATTATCGTTTAGGTCACCAGTAGCTTTGTAGTCTCCATTAAAAACAAAATCATTTTGTTTTTTACGAGATCGCTCACCTGTTTCAGCCTCTTGTAAAAAATCAGGAACATCGCTTAGTTCTCCACCGTAATATCCCAGTGCTATAGCAGTTGCTACATGAAAAGTTTCTGGAAACTTGAATTCTTTTTTAGCTTTCTCATAGTCCAGTCCAGCCATTTGATGGAATGCTATTCCCATACTCTGTGCTTGTAGTGCCATATTTGCAGAAAACTGTCCTAAATCATGAGGTGCGTGATAATTGTCATCACCTTTAGGTGTTTTGGTGTCTACCACACCTAATAATAATACTGGAGCATTCTTTGCCCATTTCTGATTGAACTCAACCAAGACGTCCATAATGCGATCATAGGTATCACTTCCTTTGATACCCCAAACTATATTCCAGGGCTGCAAATTATTAGAGCTAGGAGCCCATCTTCCCGCTTCAAAAAGCATCTGAAGTTCCTTTTGAGAAACAGGTTGATCAGAAAATGTACGCGGACTCCACCTGTTTTTAATAAGATCTATAATATCGTGATCGGTAGGTGTTTTTTTATTAAAATCTGTAATGTTCTTCATAGTTGTGTTTTGATTTAAAATTAATAATTAATCAAGCCGTTAAGTTAATGCTTTAGAAAGCTTTAACCCTGCTTAAATCCATTTCAAAGAATGGAAAGTTCCCTATGCTGAATTACGACTGGCATTAATATTTCCATATAGAGATCTAGTGACCATGCGCTCATAGGTTTCTGTACTTTCAGTCACCTTTCCTGCATTGATATCTTGAACCATTTTTAAGGCATACTGCTGTATGGTTAATAATGGCAAGACTATCTTTTCTCTAGCTTGAATACTCGCTCGTCCTGCTGGCTCATTTTCCATTAATGTTTTCATTCCAGAGATCTTCAACATGTACTTTTTAGAACGCTCATATTCTGCATAAATCATCTTCCAAAACTCACCATAAATAGGATCATGCTCCATATATGCAGTTAAAGCAAAGAATGACTTGGTTAAACTCATCATGCTATTATCTAGTAAAGTACGGAAAAATTTATTGTTTTTATATAGTTCTTCTGCCGCTTCCCAATTACCAGCTTTATCCATTGTTTCTAGCGCGGTACCTACACCGTAAAACCCAGGAACATTCTGTTTTAATTGACTCCAAGAACCTACAAATGGTATAGCTCTTAAATCTTTAAATCTCAATTCTGCACTTCCAGCACGCTTGCTAGGGCGACTTCCTATATTGGTTTTGGCATAATATTTTAAGGTACTCATCTGTTCCAGATAGGATAAGAACTGTGGGTGCGCTTTGAAATCTGTGTAAGCTATATAACTTGATTTTGCCAGTTGATCCATAGTTGCTTTATCTTTTTCTGAAAAGTCATTGGCATCACTAGCGTATACGGCGTTACTCACCCCACTACTAATCATTTGCTCCAGATTGTATTGGCAGCTTTCTAACGTACCAAACTTAGAGCTAATAGTCTGGCCTTGAACTGTTAATTGAATGTGTTTAGCTTCTATTTTTGTTCCCATAGAAGCATAAAACTGGTGCGTTTGACCTCCACCACGAGCAGGTGGGCCACCTCTACCATCAAAGAATACAATAGAAATACCGTATTCCCTAGAAACGGTACTTAATGCTTCCTTAGCTTCATAAATAGCCCAATTGGCCATTAAATAGCCACCATCTTTAGTACCGTCACTAAAGCCCAACATGATATGTTGTGTGTCATCGCGTCTTTTTACGTGAGCTCGGTAATGCTCATTTTCATAAAGTGATCGCATCACATCTGGAGCTTTTATCAGGTCTGGAACGGTTTCAAATAAGGGCACTACATCTATTTTGGGTTGTGGCATATTACACAACCTTATCATTGCATAGACCTCCATAATTTGAGAAGCCATTTGTGTATTAGAAATAATGTAACGATTACAACCTTTTTCCCCATTGCGTTCTTGGATATTTTTAATGGCGTAAATACTGCTTAACGTGCGTTGTGTGTAGTCGTCTGTAAAGTCTTTAGGATCGATAGAACCTTCTACCTGTGCCAGTACGTTCACTTTCTCTTCTTCAGATAAGCTGTTGTAGTTGGTGGGTAGTTTCGCTTTCGCGAAAGCGAGGATCTCATCAAAAACCGCATCATGAGCACTGCTATCCTGACGTATATCTAAAGTGGCAAAATGGAAACCGAACAATTCGATTTTATGTATAAAACTATCTATTTGACCAAGAAATAAGGAGTTATGCTGCTCTATAACAGTAGATCTGATCTCGTTCATTCTATCGATAAGATCTTGAGGTGCAAACTCCAATACATCCTTTTCAAAAATAGCTTTGTAACACATGCTTTCTAGAGCCGCTAACTGCTCTTCAACGCCTTTAAAAGTGAGTCTTCTACGCAGCTTGCGTAAATCCCTATAATAATTTCTAAATATGGTGGAACGCAATCGTTTAGCCACATTTATAGTAATAGCAGTCGTAACAAACGGATTTCCATCACGATCACCACCAGGCCAAAACCCTATTTCAACAATCTGATTCTTAAACTCCTGCGGATTCTCAATATGTGTTTTAAGGTAATCGTAAATATTACCCATGGCCTGATAGAATACGTGTTCCAGATACCAAATTAAACTTACCGCTTCATCAAAAGGAGTAGGTTTTTCCTTTTTAAAGAAAGGGGTTTTACCCAATTGTGAAAGCAGTAGTTTTACCTCCTGAAGTTGATTAGCTTTAATCGCATCGCCCAGATCATTAATAATTCCCAGAACAGAACCTGGGTAAAACTGTGTAGGGTGAGCGGTTAATACAGGACGTACTTTAAACTCTTTTAAATAAGCTGCCAGTTCTTCTGTTTTATTAAGTTCCACTGCTTCCTCTTTGACGCTACGTAAGGAACCACGCCCATCAATATTGTTGACTTTACTAAAAGCAGCATCTTCAATGGCATCAAACAACACCACTTGTCTTTCTATATACTGAATAAACCTAAAAAGCATGTCTTCTCGTTCTTTAGGACTGGTATCACGCATGTATCTTTCAAAAAAGTATTCAACGATCTCTGTGGGGTTTTTACCTTTTTCATAGCCTTTCACACACATTTCATGAAACAAGGGTAACAATCCGCCAGTATTAGAAATCTGATCAAATGGCAGGGTCATAAAAATCCCATTGAAAATCTGGTACTTAGATTCTACTTCATTTTTAAAACGTTCAATTTTTGGTAATCTTGACATATGATAGGTAATTTATATGATTGGTAATTTAATGGCAAATGAAATTTAAGAAGCGATTTTTGCTGTGACTATTTCAATAGCGTCACGTACCGTTTGCATAGCTTCCATATCCTTCTCATCAAGAGTAATATCAAAGGCGTCTTCCACATCGAGAACAATATCTACTAAATGGGCACTGTTGATGCCCAGGTCTTGCATTAAATGGCTGTCCAGTTGTATAGCGTCTTCATTTACATCTTGCGGTAAATAGACTTTAACAATCTTAAAAAGCTCTTGCTGTATTTCGTTTTCTTGCATGTTATTATTTCAATAGAATCTTAAAAGTACTATCAAAAAACGGATTTTCCGTAGAGGTTAGGGAGAGTTTAAGAGTTTAAACCATTAAAAATAACGTCCAGATCAGTGAAGCCCCTTTTCTGAGAATTCAGTATTTAAGAACTATACTTTTTAAGTAGGACACATGCGTTTACATCTCCGAAACCGAAACTCGCCTTGGCCAAAATATTAAGATCTACGTTTGCAGAGCTTAAAGGGAAGCTGGTTTTGTCAATTAAATCAGTAATCTCAGGATGTAAAGAGCTGATATTGCTATTTCCATAGACCTTTTGCTCTTTTAATTGTAGCACTGCTCCTACCAATTCCACACTACCTGCTGCAGCTAAGCAGTGGCCTATATAAGATTTAAAGGTATTTATAAAAGGAAACTCTGCGCCTTTACGGTTTAAAGCGGTCGACCAATTTTTAATTTCAAAAGCATCTTTTGAAGTTGCGGTGAGATGTCCATTAATGGCATCAATCTCTGTTGCAGTTACTCCAGCATCTTTCATTGCCAGATGTATACAATCTTGTACAGCTTGACCATTAGGAGCTGTCATAGAGCCGTCAGCTCTATGTCCACCAGAATTTACAGCGCCACCCAATACCTCTGCATAGATAGTTGCCCCTCGTTTTTGAGCACTTTCTAAATGCTCTAAAATAAAAGCTCCAGCCCCAGATCCAGGCACAAAACCTGCTGCATCATCTGATAAAGGCCTGCTTGCATTTTCTGGATCCTCGTTGTATTTAGTTGGTAAAATCCGCATTGCATCAAATCCGCCCCAAATATAAGGTCCAGAATCGCTAGTAGAACCCACCAGCATTTGCGATGCTTTTCCAGCAGCAATACGCTCATAGCCCATAAGAAAGGCTTCTGTACCTGTGCAGCAAGCACTAGAATTACTGGTGACCATATTACCACAGCCTAATTCTCCTGCCAGCCAGGCACTGATACCGCTGGTCATGGTTTGAATCACGCTGGTACTTCCTAAGCGGCGCACTTTTTTATCATCAATTAAATGAATGGCTTCCCTGAATTTTTCACCACCGCTTTGTCCAGTTCCAAAAATGATTCCCATTTCTGATAGGGCCTTTTCTGGACCAGCGATTTCCAAACCAGCATCCTTAAAAGCTTCTTTTCCAGCGATAACACCATAAACCAGGCCACTAGCTTTTAAGCCTCTCAGTTGTAAAGGTGTAAAATTATCGGTAAGTAATTCTTCAGTAATTTGTGGGGTGCCAGACACTTGGCAGCCAAAGTTTAAATCGGCTAATTGTGGATCAAATCGTATTCCAGAGGTTTGTTCTTGTAAGGCTTTCGCGAAAGCGGAAACCCCAACGGCATTAGGTGCCACAACCCCCATTCCTGTAATAACAACTCGTCTTCTATTATTTGTATTCATAGCTGCACTAAACTACATAATCTTTAGTAGATATGAGGTATTGTTATTTATGGACTTTTACTCTTTGATTGATTGAATAGGACTTCATAGATGCAACAGGTGGAGACTTTTCAAATTTTGTGTTCAAGTGATAAGGTTAAATTAAGCCCAGATATAGGTGTGCGTTTTATTCATAGGTGTATCTTTATTGCAGTATTCCTAAAGGATTCAGGTTTTGGTCTTGGTAAACATCAGGCAAGTGGTCTGGTTTAGGAATAGGACAGTACTTAAAAAAACAGATTATGAGACATACCCTATCTTTATTGGTTGCACTATTGGTTATAGGCTTTTGTAGCTCCCAAAAGGAAGACGTGCAAGAACAGTATTTATCAAATGATATAGTTCCTTCTGTGCATCATCCTAAAATGGACATACTGATGGAAGAAGTCATCGAATTAGAAGAGAAGAACTATTTCTCAGAAGACGAAGAGGCTGAAACTACACTTGAAGAAGAAACTAGGCCGATGAACAAAGAAGCCTTTGATCACAGCCGTTTTGATCAATTGCTTAAAAAATATGTCAACAAAAACGGTATAGTAAATTATGCTGGAATTAAAAAAGATCAAAAACCCTTAAAGGACTACTTAGAAACCATTAGGGTACACGCACCAGACGATACGTGGAGCCGTCAGGATCAGTTTGCCTATTACTTGAATGCTTATAATGCGATGACCATTGATTTGATTGTCAGAAACTATCCATTAAAGAGTATCAAAGACATCAAGGATCCTTGGGAACAACGCAACTGGAACATAGGCAAAAAATCGATCAGTCTAGAAGAGATTGAGCATGAAATTTTAAGGAAAATGAACGAGCCACGCATTCATTTTGGGATCAACTGCGCCTCTTTTTCTTGTCCGCCATTGATGAATGAAGCTTTTACAGCTGCTAAAGTGGATGTACAATTGGAGCGTTTAGCAGTACAATTTATCAATGATCCTAAGCGCAATAAGATAACAGCAGATAGAATCGAAATTTCCAATATCTTCAGATGGTTCAAAAAGGATTTTACCGAAAATGGTGATCTCATTGATTTTTTAAACAAATACAGTAAAGTTCCAATTGATAAAAATGCCCGAGTGCGTCATATGGATTACGATTGGAGTTTGAACGAATAAGCGTTGATTTGAGTTAGTTGCGTAAGCGACAAAACGAGATTAGTTAGCGATTATAATCCCACTCATCCAGCCTTCAGCGATCTTATCCTCGTTCTCATCTATCATTTGTACCATAACCTTCAATTTACCAAAACGAAAATATTCTTTCTTTGCAGTAACGATGACTGTTGTTTCTGGTAAAACAGTATTTAAGAAAGTAATGTGATTTTCTGTAAAGGCAAATTGAAGAGGTTTCTCTTCATCTTGCATCAAATAACTCCCTAAGCAAGCCAAACCTATTTGAGCCATACATTCTGTTAGAATAACGCCAGGAGTTACTGGGTGGTCTTTAAAATGGTGCTTATAGAAGTATTCGGTCTTTTGAAAATGGTAAATCCCGATTACACTATTGTCATCGATCTCTAATAATTGATCTACAAACTTAAATCCGTCACCATAAGGGAGATTGGCGACTATTTTTTCTATTGGATTCAGGAGCATTTTTTTGGATTATTAAGTATGATGTACAAATCTATAGAATTTTGAAGTTGGATTTCAACTTGGCTTCAAGTTTTGGTTTCCCAACCCTAATTTTAAGTTAGCGTTCCCCAAAGATAAAGGCTTCAGAAGCACCATTCTATTTCATTTCAATTTTAAAAATTTCAACCTTTAGGTCGAGGTAAGATTTCATTTTTTTAATTCAAGTTCAAATTCGACTTCGAGTTCAACTTCGAGTTCTCTGGCCTATCCTAAATCCTTTCCAAAGGAAAGGACTGCTGTTTTCTTTGTAATGGCTTTTGAGAGTAGATTCGGGTTAGAGTTCGAGTTCAAGTTCGAGTTCAACTTCGTGTTCAAGTTCGAGTTCGACTTCGAGTTCAAGTTCGAGTTCTCTGGCCTATCCTAAATCCTTTCCAAAGGAAAGGACTGCTGTTTTCTTTGTAATGGCTTTTGAGAGTAGATTTGGGTTAGAGTTCGTGTTCGAGTTCAAGTTCGAGTTCGAGTTCGAGTTCAAGTTCGAGTTCAAATTCAAGTTCGACTCAGAGTTCGACTTCGAGTTCGACTTCGACTTCGAGTTCAAGTTCAAATTCGACTTCGAGTTTCCGTTCCCCATCCCTAAAGGGTGCGGAAACAATAACTTTTACTGCAAATTTTCACCGCCATCTACTTTGATAACCGTTCCAGTAATCCAGCTTGCTTCTTCCCTACTCATTAAATACACCGCGTTTGCCACTCGCTCTGGAGTGGTTAATTCTTGATGAGGATTACGCTTTAGACTTGCTGCCATCAATTCTTCGTATATAGGAATCATACTCAAACTCAAGGTATCGGTAACTCCGGCTTGTATACAATTGGAAGTAATTTGGTATGGAGCAAACTCAATGGCTATACTCCTATTGATGGCTTCTAAAACTGCTTTTGCGGCGCTCACGGCAGCATAAGATTTCATAGGCTTGGTACTTCCTTCACTTGTAAAACTTAGAATCTTTGCTGGTTGAGCAAACAAATTAGTGTCGTAAAGTGCTTTGGTCCAGCTGTACAAGCTTATCCCCATAGAATGAATCGTTTGCTGGAAATCATTAGTAGTTAATGTTTGATTCCCTGTTAATGGCTTTAGATTGCCTTTAGAGATGCTGTGCAGCAGCACACTAATTTTTCCACCTTTTAAAAAGTCTTCTATTTTTGACAAGTTTTGTTCTAGTTGATCCTCTCTAGTCGCATCACTATTAATGGTAACTAACTGTATGTCATAAGAACGCAATACATCAAACCTAGCTTCTATATGTTCCATTTGCATTCTGGCTGCTCTATAGAAAATGATCAAATTCATTCCATGTTGAGCCAATTTTAAAGCACTAGCATAACCTAAGCCACTACTACCGCCTAAAATTAAAGCATACTTATCTTTAAACTCTGTTACCATTCTAACAGTATTCTTTGAGCTGTAAATCCGGGTCCAAAACTCAACATCAAACCCTTAGAGCCTTTGTTGAGCTCACGACTCATAAAGCGTTCTAAAACAAATAGAACCGTCGCGCTACTCATGTTTCCATAGATACGCAATACTTCTTTGGTGTCGTCTATATTTTTACCGAGTTTATGAAACAGTTCTTCTACGGTTTGTACGATCTTTTTACCTCCAGGATGGAAAATTAAATGATCAATGTCGTTGATAGTTAATCCATTCTTTTCTAAAAACGGATGAATAATAGCTGGAAAATGACTGGCTATAGTTTCTGGAACAGATTTGTCCAACACCATTTGCAAACCACTGTTCACTAGGTCAAACCCCATCATGTGTGTTGCATCTGGGAAGTGATACATTTCATGGGCTTTTATGGTTGGGCCGTTGTCTTCTTCACAAGAAGAAAGCAATACACAGGCGCATCCATCACCAAAAATAGCAGCACTCACCATATTAGCCATAGAGAAATCATCTAATTGGAAGGTTGCCGTCGGTGCTTCTACAGCTAGTACTGCTGCTTTTTTATTTGGATTTGCTCTCAGGAAATTTTCAGCATAGATCAGTCCAGAGATTCCAGCGACACAACCCATTTCTGTAACTGGTAAACGCACGATATCTTGTCTCATCCCCATGGAGTTGATCAAATAGGCATCAATAGACGGGATCATGATACCTGTGCAACTTACGGTGATGATGTAGTCGAGTTCTTGAGCATTCCAAGAGGCTTTTTCTAAAGCTTTCTCTATTGCCGTTTGAGCCAGTGGTACCACTTCTCTTTTATAAATATCATTGCGGTCTTGAAAAGAAGTCCTCGTAAAGACCTCTATAGGATCCATGATGGAATAACGTTTATCCACGCCTGCACCTTCAAAAATTTTGATGGTTTTACGTCTCAAACGCTCGTCCTGACCAGAAAGCCATTCTTCAACAAAGGGTAAAATGTCTTTGGTTTCCTTATAATACTGCGGCGTTACCGTCGCTACACTTTTAATTTTTACGCTCATCTATTGGAATTATCCATATAAAACGGAACGACCACTTCCATGTCCATCGGTCATTTTTTACGCCTATAGCAGCTGCATATTTCTTAAAATCTCTGCCTTTAAAACCTGATGCAATACTGATCAATCCATCGTGTTTAGAGATCTCATGTTTTATAAAAATAGGGCTTATATATTTAAAAAAAAGAAAGGCAATCCTATGCCTGTGCAAGTCGTTAATAATGATACTTTTTGTTGTAATCTCTTTAAACTTGGAAAGAAAACTTACGATTTCTTCGTCATCAAAATGATGCATGGTTAAAGAGCTAATCAGAATATCACATTGCAATTCTGCTGGGTTGGTCTGCAGAATATCGCTTTCGCGAAAGCTTAACCTTGACAATCCCTCACTCTTATTACGAGCTTTCTCAATAGATCGGGCAGCAAAATCTAGCCCAAGAAAGCTGATATTTTCTCTATTCAAATGGGCTTCTAAATAACGCAACATCTCGCCATCACCACAACCTGCATCTACTATTACCAATGCTTGATCGGGGTGTTTTGAGACTTCTTTTTTTACCGCCTGAAGCATAAATTTAAATCCGCCTAGCAGATTATTCACCGTATTGATATCGTCAACAGCATGTTGCAAGGTGACTTCATCCAGCTTTGGATCATCCATCCATTCTGGATCGGTGTTGCGTTTATGAGATTCGTAAGTAATACTAGATAGGTTTCCCATGAGTGCCTTTTATGGTGGTAGATAATAAAAAAGGGAATTTACGAAGGAACCATAGACCCCAGCTTGTATAGGTCTTGTTTAAAAGTATTCCTTGCAGGATACGTCCTATTTTTAAACGTTTGCGGAATGTTTTTTTCCACCTATTGGCATAATTCTTCAAGGCTTGTTCTCGGGATAAATCATTCCTAAGGAAAGGATGTAACTCTTCAAAAGCGATTTTGGCGCTGTGTATAGCCATAGCCATTCCATTACCGCAAAGCGGGTGTATTAAACCTGCTGTATCTCCTAACATAAGAATGTTGTTTTCTACAGGTTCTTTCTTTTCAAAAGAGATTTGAGAAATTGTAATGGGCTGCTCCCAGGCAGGGACAGCTTCTTTAAAAAAACTGTTTAAAAACTCATTTTTTGACAGTACTTCCTCATTAAAGTCTGTGACGTTTTTATGCTTTTTAAAAGAATCATAACTAGCTAAGTAGCAAAGGTTCACATATCCATTTTCTACCTTAGAAATACCCGCATAACCACCATCAAAGTTGTGTAGTTCTACCAGGCGATCACTCATATCGTACTTGTAATGCATCTTAACTGCGAGCCATGGTGATTTTTGTTGTATAAATTCACGATCTAGCTTTTTATCTAACAGAGATCGTTTTCCAGTTGCCATGATAAATTGCTTACACTGCAAATTTTGAGAAGTAGTGTTGACTTGAAAAGAACCTTTTTCAAAAACAGCATCAATGACCTTATCTTGAAGGAAATCGGCGTTTTTAATGGCTTTTTGATACAGTAGGTGATCGAGATGATACCTTGAAATTCCTTTACCACCCTGAGGCAATGGGCACTCTATAGATCGATGACCAGCAAGGGTGAATTTTAAGTTTTCTAAATCAACAGACGATTCTCGATCCAGATCAATCTCTAGGCTCTTTAGGAAACCGATGACTTCATTGCTCAAATACTCACCACACATTTTATGGCGCGGATACGCATCTGGATCTATACACAGGACGTTGAAATCTTTAGAAAACAAAATTGCCGCTGTAAGACCTGAAAGTCCTCCACCGGCAATAATTATATCGTATTCTTTTTTCACTATTCAAAGATAGTAGCTCTAGATACATTTCAGCTTAATTAGACTCTTTATCTTTATATTTTGTCTTCTGTATAAGTTTTAAAACTAAATAAACAACTAATAGAGTTCCAAATAAAGTCAATAAAGTGATTGCGGTGTTCATTAAAGAGCCACCTTCAGGGTCGGGACCAAAGAATACTAAAAAAGCAAATATAATAGTCAAGGTCCAAAGTACATAGCGAAAATTATCCGCCTCATCCATAAATTTCATAACTTCATTTTATTAGTTTGCTCAGGGGTGTATCAAAAGTATCATATTTATTAACTTTAATTTAATATTTTAGCAACTTTTTTAATTTTTCTTTTAAATCTTGTAACGGAAGGTAATTATTTTCTAAGCCTTTTTCAAAAGGAATCGGTGTGTCAATACTTCCTAACCTCATTACAGGAGCATCTAAATATTCAAAGCATTCTTCACTAATAAAGGCTGCTATATCACTAATAACGCTTCCTGTTAGATTGTCTTCGGTTACTAATAAAACCCTTCCTGTTTTTTGAACTGATTTAATTATCGCCTGTTTATCTAAAGGAACTAACGTTCTTAAATCTATAAGGTCTATAGAAAGATTTTCTTCCTTGATCAATTGCTTTGCCCAATGTACTCCTGCTCCAAAAGTAATGATGGTGGCATCATTACCTACGCAAATGTTTAATGCTTTTCCTAATTCAATATTGTAGTAACCGTCTGGAACGTCATCATAAATGGAACGATATAATGCTTTATGTTCAAAGAATAGTACTGGATTGGGATCTTCTATGGAGGCAATTAATAAGCCTTTAGCGTCTGCTGGAGTTGAAGGGTATACGATTTTAAGTCCTGGCACGGTATAAAACCAAGATTCATTGGTTTGTGAGTGAAAAGGCCCAGCTCCTACTCCTGCTCCACAAGGCATACGTATCACCACATCTGCTTTTTGATTCCAACGGTAATAAGATTTGGCCAGGTAATTAACAATAGGATTAAAGCCGCTGCTCACAAAATCGGCAAACTGCATCTCTACGACTGCTTTCATCCCCATAATACTCAAACCCATTCCAGCTTCTACAATTGCGCTTTCACAAATAGGGGTGTTTCTAACGCGTTCTCTTCCGTATTTTTCTACAAATCCATCGGTTATTTTAAATACTCCCCCGTATTCTGCGACGTCTTGTCCCATAATCACCAGATTGTCATAGGCATCCATAGCTTCCTCTAGTCCATCTTTTATAGCATCTATCAAACGTATGTTTTGAGAAGAACTATCGGGATTCACTTGATTGAATGTGTGTGGTGCAAACACATCTGCCAGTTCTAGTTCTGTTGTTGATTCAGGTAAAGCTTTCGCGAAAGCGGTATCTAAACCATCGTTGATCTCTTTTTTAAACTCCTTATTCCAGTTTTTAATTAGATCGCTAGAAATAATATGTTCTTCCAGTAAAAACTTTTCAAATCTGGATAAAGGATCTCTTTGTTCCCAATATTCCAACAATTCATCAGGCACATATTTGGTGCCACTTGCCTCTTCATGACCACGTCTTCTAAAGGTCTTGAACTCGATCAACACTGGATGAGGACGTTCCCGCATGTCATTCAATATCGCCGAAATTTTAGTGTATACTTCTATGATATTATTCCCATCTATAATATGAGATTCCATACCATAGCCCAATGCACGGTCTGCGAGGTGTTCACAATTGTATTGTTCTGAAGTAGGTGTGCTGAGTCCATAACCGTTGTTTTCTATACAGAAAAGCACCGGTAAACTCCAAACACTGGCTACATTAAGCGCCTCGTGAAAATCGCCTTCACTCGTCCCACCTTCACCAGTGAAAACCGCAGTGGCTTTACCAGTGTTGTTCATTTTTTGGGCAAGTGCAATCCCGTCTGCAACCCCTAGTTGTGGACCTAGGTGTGAGATCATCCCAATGATTTTATACTCTTGAGTACCAAAGTGAAAACTTCGGTCCCGGCCTTTGGTAAAGCCTTCTGCTTTCCCCTGCCACTGTGCAAAGAGCTTCCATAAGGGTATTTCTCGAGAGGTAAAAACACCAAGATTTCTATGCATAGGTAAGATGTACTCATCCTTTTGCATAGCAGCGGTAAGACCTATAGAAATTGCTTCCTGGCCTATTCCAGAAAACCATTTAGAAATACGGCCTTGACGCAAGAGAATTAACATCTTCTCTTCTATCAATCGAGGCATTAGCATTTTTTTATATAAATCTATAAGCACCTTATGATCTAAGGTATTGCTGTATAGTTTTTTTAAGTCAGTTTGATCTGTATCTATCATTAGTACGTAGTGTATTTCAAATGTAAGATAATCTGTCTACTTCCTTTAAGGTTGTAGCAAAAGAGTAGTCCTCATTTACTAACTTTGTATCAACAATCAAAGTTCTATGAAACAACTTCTTTTACTATTCTTCATTTTCTTTTCGATCACCTGTCATAGCCAGCAAAAAGTAGCTGATTCCCTTCCGTTTCAAAAAGAAGTAAGTTTTAAATACTCTTCCCTCCTGCTTCCTACTGGACTAGTAAGCTACGGTATTCTAGGGATTAAGAATGACCCTGTTAGAAAATGGGATCGGGATATAAGAAAGAGTCTGGACCCTAATGGCACTAAAACTTCTGTAGATGACTACATTCTATTCACTCCTATTGCAGCTGCTTACGGGCTCGACCTTGCAGGTATAAAGGGGCGAAACAACATGCTTGATAAAAGTACTATTTTAGGAACCTCTACCCTATTGCTGTATTCCAGTGTGAATATCATCAAGAACAATACAAACATAAGAAGACCCAGCGGCAAGTCTCAAAGCAGCTTTCCATCTGGTCACACAGCGATTTCATTTATGGCAGCAGAATTCCTGCATCAAGAATACGGTCAAGTATCCCTATGGTACAGTATAGCCGGTTATTCCATGGCAACAGCGACTGGCTTTTTGCGCATGTACAATGACAAACACTGGTTCAGTGATGTTATGGCAGGAGCTGGAATAGGAATTTTATCCATAAAAATAGCTTACTGGCTGTATCCTTTACTAAAGAATGTTATCTTTAAAAACAGAAATAAAACACTAGAATCTCAAGTACAGTTTCAATTGACACCCTTGTACACAGGTAATGAGTTGTTGCTCGCTACTTCACTGAGATTTTAATTACAGAACTTCTAATACTATTTATTACCATGACTAATATCCCAAGTGTAGATCTAGCTGACTTTCTGAGCGACGATCCTAAGAGAAAAGAAAAATTTATCAACGAGATAGGCGCTGCTTATGAAGACATAGGTTTTGTCGCTTTAAAAAACCACTTCTTATCTGATGAATTGGTGGAAGAATTATATACAGAAGTAGAGCAGTTCTTTCAACTTCCTAAAGCTACTAAACTCGGTTACGAACGCGAGGAGCTGAATGGCCAGCGTGGTTATGTCTCCTTTGGAAAGGAACACGCAAAAGGAAAAAAAGAGGGCGATTTGAAGGAGTTTTGGCATTTTGGACAAGAAGTGTCAGCAGATGCTCAGTTAGATGAAGTCTATCCAGATAATGTACAAGTTAAGGAGCTTCCAGAATTCAACAAAGTAGGAATGCAAGCCTACCGCATGCTAGAGAAAACTGGTATTTATGTACTCAGAGCTTTGTCACTTCACATAGGTTTGAAGGAAAACTATTTTGATCATTGGGCAAGTAATGGGAACTCGATCTTGAGACCTATTCATTACCCACCCATCACCAGTGAGCCAGATAATGCCGTACGAGCAGGAGCACATGGAGATATCAACCTTATTACTTTATTGATGGGTGCAAGCGCACCAGGATTACAAGTTCAAAATCGCCAAGGCGAATGGATTGATGCTATTGCTCAAGAAGATGAGCTGGTTATTAATGTAGGTGATATGCTGCAACGCCACACCAATAATAAACTGCGCTCTACCATCCACAGAGTGGTAAATCCGCCACGTGAATTGTGGCATACGAGCCGCTACTCTATCCCCTTTTTCTTGCACCCACGTAGTGATATGAAATTGGACTGCCTAGAAGAGTGTGTGGATGAGAATAACCCAAAACAATACGAAGACATTACCTCAGGTGATTTCTTACACCAGCGACTGGTGGAGATTGGTTTAATTAAGAAGTAGTTTCTTAAGATTACAGATCGCCATCGCTTACAGAGTTTAGCTCTAGCGATAGCTCATAGTACTAAAGTCCACTGGAAGTTGATTCTCGGGGACTTTTTTTTTATGGACGCTTTCGCGAAAGCGGAATAAATCAAATCATGATGACAATAGGTCCTGTTTATAAGGGTTCTTTTCTTATTCAATTATAAGTGGTTTAAATTTCTTAAATTGGATTACTGAAATTGATACATAGCATAAAGCCCACTGATTACTAGCGGTAGTGTCATTTAAGAGCTCTGTAAAAGCATCAAGGCTAGAAGGTTTACACAAGATATTACACAGGAGATGATGCGTCTAAGACCTATAATGTCCTGTTTCTGTTAATAGCAAATAAAGTGTTTTAAGTAGAAGCTGCCACCTTTAACAGGGTCCTATATTTTTGCATCCTCTTTTTCTTAGAAACTAATAGTTTGATAAAGTGGTTCAAAACGTCTTGTTAAACCTTTAAGGTTGGCTTTTTAAATCCATATTTTTACGTTCTTAAAGTAAAAAATATGTCAGACAGTAAAGTGCTCCATTATATCAAAGAAGTTTTAGAAAACATGCCTAAAGACTGGATAGGTCTGACAACACATCGTCTAGATCTTTATGAGGAGAAACTAGCTAAAACTCAATTTTTAGAGCAGTTCGAGACCTTGTTTGAGGCTGACAATACGCAAACTTCTGCTCTAAGCATTCTACCTACTGCCTACGATTATATTCGTTTGGGACATCCGTTATCTTCTATATTAGAATGGGCAATTGCTCAATTGAATCATACGGAATCCGATCATGTGATCAGTTTTGCATCAAAAACAATTCCTGTTTTAGCGGTACTTAGAAAAAACTTGTTGGATCAAAAAAACACTCAAATACTCTATACCGGTGAATTGCCAGAACTATTGGACGCCGATTTATTGAGAGCTGTTTATGGCTATAACTTTGAGTTGCGCCAAGTGGATGATCTAGAAAAAGTTCCTGCATTTAACGGCAGCAGCATTTATATTTCGCAAAAAAATGACATTGGCCATTTTGACCTTGTTCCCAATGTTGATTTCTTTATCAATATTCACGCTCACTTGGGCAGTGTTCTATTAGTTAACGGTTCAAAAAACGAATCTTATATTTCAGATATTCAGCATGTAAGAAGAAGGGAGACCATAGCCATGACTCCAGCCGATTCTTATACCGCGTTACAATCACTGGTTGAAAAAACTCTTATACCAACAAGGGAAACTTTAGCTGTGGAGTCCAATAAAAAGAGCGTGTTAGCATCCATTGCAACAGTTACGGGTTCCCAAACAAAAGCCTTAGTAGGTTCTTGTGGTTTATCCATTCAATATGCTATTATGATGGGGCTGATAGATGAAGCATTAGAAAAACATCCTGGTAAGGCAATTAAGTTTATAGTCCCTCCTAATTGTTATGGTGGCACAAATGATCAAGCTAGACGAGTAGCAGCTTGCCTTGACACTGTTGAAGTGGTGGATCTACCCGTGGATGGAGATAACGATATGGTTAAAAGTATTGATACTGTTTTAAATCAAATAGCTCATGAAGATGCGATACCTTATATCATTGCTGAAATCCCAACCAATCCTAGAGTTGAAGTGCCAGATCTTCTCCAGTTGAAAGCGGTCTTAACAAAAGAGCGCACCACCAATACTGGTGAAGTGGCTATAGATCCTGTTTTTATTTTAGATCAAACTTTTTGTCCTAATTATCACTTTTTAGGAGATGGAAAAATACTCTCTACTGTAAGAACTATATCCTATGCAAGTGGATCAAAATTTCCAAGCGGTGGTCAATGTACTGCTGGATATTGTATAGGAAATAAAAAGACAGTCTCTTTGATGGATAAAGTGGAAAAACATTTAATTTTCTGCGATAATGAGGCGACTGATCTGCAATATGAAATATTAGCAAGACAATTGCCTTCTATGAATCAACGAATCAACGATGCTTATAAAAACACTCGCGAATTTGTAAATTTCATAGCTAAAACCTTACCTGAGGCTAAAATCAATTTTGTATCTGAAGATATAGCCGATCAAGGCTTTACCCCATCTGTATTTTCATTAGACCTTCCTACTAAAGGATCCACTGATGAAGAAAGAGAATCTTACAAAAGGACGTTGAATCTTAAATTGATTCATTTAATGATTGCCGAAATTCCAGACGAAAGTAAATTTTGTGTGAGTTATGGCCAATTAAAAGGATGCTACTGGACCGTACCTGCCACCTCGACTCAAGGAACTACTAAAGAAGGTGATAAAGATTATATTGTACGTGCCTCACTGTCACCAAATTTAGATTTGGAGCGTCATAAAGAAGTGTTTTTAGAATTTGTGGAACAAATTTGATAAAAATCTACATGCGCTGCTTTATAAGGAGTTGTGCTTCATTAGAATAAAATGAAAAGTGAATTAAATCAAATATTAGAATCCCTACCTAGGTAGGTTCCTTGGAGTAAAATTGTTGAATTTGACAACTTCGATGAAAGGTTATCGGCAATAAGTATTTTGTTTGTAAACACGATTGGCGTTTGTGAAAATTATATCGAATTCTGTCCTGATAACGAACCACCTCAAAGAGAAGAAATACTATCGTGGATATGGTCATATAGACCTGACTTAACAAATGAACTCTTAGAGCTGGACTTGTCTGAAGACTTCAAAAAACTTATTGTTTATTACAAATCCTCTGAAATGAGTAAATTTTGGGAATATGTCAGTTAGTCACGACACAATAATACAAATTGAAATTGATGATTCTGGAAAACTTCATATTAAACCTGAATATGAAAAGTTTATTATGATTTATAGGACTGCGACTGAAGTTCATTGGAATACAGAAAACAATACTCTTTACTCTCCTACGCCAAGAGATAGGACATACCTAGAGTGGTTTGAACAAATTATTAAAGTGGTTAAAGAAGAATGTTCTTGCGATTTATACATAACGGAACAAACGGAATGGATTAATATCCCTAACCAATTGAAAAAAGAAATAGCGAAAGCACAACAATGGCCATAATTAGTAAGGGTTTTGGTGCTTAACCTAAAGTTTAGAGCTTTAAACTAGTCCTTTTTAACAGTAATTTCAATAGTCTCCTTTGCCTAGCAAGGTTATGTCAAGTGTGTTTTTCTAAAAAAAATAAGCCGTGTCCATAAAAGCACCAAAAACCATAGACTTGATTCTTGGCGCTTTTTTATTGTTGTTTAAATGACGTATTAAAAGAAATAAAGATCTTTGAATAAACCAGACTTCTCGCAACTCTAGTATATTGCACAAGTAAAACAGTATTATGAAATTAAACTTATTGTCTTGTGATGCTCAGAGACCAGATAAAAGAGCGATAGCCCAATGTATTGCAGAGATTTCATTTCAAATGAATGCCTCTTTATCAAATGAATTGACAGATATTCTTCTTGAAGGAGATGCAGTAGACATTGAGGTAGAAGATAAAAACACCGCCACTGCGCTAAGATTATTGCGCAAACTAAGTATCGACTACGAGATTATAGAATAAACCAAATTAGGCATACCCAACAGGCCTATCTACTACTAACAAATTTCTAAAAACGTATGGATAGTACTCTTCAAAATAAAGCTGTTCTTATCTCCTTTCCCTTTTTAAAATAATCATCAAGTCATTCCAAGGTTTGGAACTTTTACAAAATAAACAGGTTTAGTTATCCTTATAAACCTATCCAGAAGCCATACCACTCGTATTGGAGTAGATAGCTCCCTTTTACTGCTATTGCTTCAGTCTGTAATCAGACCATAAGCAGAAGTCTTTTCTAGGCTTTTATGTCCTCTACGGGCACTTTGCTCCTGCCGAAGAAGAGCAAAGAGAGTAATAGACGGTTCTAAGACGATCAGTTACTTATGTTTCAGTTCCCAGAGCTCTACTTCTTCTTTATCACGCCAGTGTGGATCGCGTTTGGTTTTTTCTGAAGCAGAATTCACTCGTTTTTTAAAGCAACGCTCCAGTTGGAACCTGTCGTTTTCTGCGAGTTCCTTTTCTATAGGATGTTCTTTGGTGACCTCTGTTATTTGAGCGATATTAGAAAACAAAATAACTAATTTACCATCTTCAGACAAGCGTTCTTTTGCTCCTTCAAAAAAGGCAGGAAATAGATCTTCTTTATAATAAATGGCCTCGTCTAGTCCTTCAACCTCTTGTGATGCAGGCAACCATGGTGGGTTAAACACAATAAGTTCTACCGGCTTATCAAACTTGCCAAAAAGCGGTGCATGATCCAGTTCTATCTTACGAGATAACTTCGTGTCTCCCATAAATTCAGTAAGGCCGATGATAGCATTCGGATTCACATCGGTAGCAAAAACTTTTTGAAAGCTATATTTAACCATTTGAAGAGCGAGAACACCAGATCCTGTTCCTACATCAAAAGCTCCTTTCTTAGGACCCTCATAACGTTCTAAATAGGTGTCAAAAACCTCCAAATGCTCAAAACGCGTTGGAAAATAAACCCCGTAATAAGGATGTATTTTATTGCGCAGTACAGGAATGGAAATCCCTTTTTTAAACCATTGCCAAGAACTGTTAAGTCCTTGAATTAGAGGAAGAGGTAAATGAAATTCGCTGACGTCTGGATATAACTTCTCTAACCACCCTATGGAAGGTGCTTTTTTGACTTCAAGTTGATTTTGAACAATCTCCAGCAAAATAAGATGAGACATCTTGCGGTAGGTATCCCTGTAAATTTGCTGTTCTTGATAGGTTTTATTAGGCAACTTCTTTTTAAGGTGCACATGCAATTCCTTGAGCAGATTCAGACCATTGCTATAAAATGATCGTATAAGCACCACTTTCCCCTCTTCTAAGTTGTTCATAGTAGTAACGAGGTTAGAATCAGCATCATAAAATGCCGGTCGCTCTGTTAAATCTATAGGTGTAGG
Source organism: Nonlabens sp. MB-3u-79 (assembly GCF_002831625.1). Classification (NCBI taxonomy): domain Bacteria; kingdom Pseudomonadati; phylum Bacteroidota; class Flavobacteriia; order Flavobacteriales; family Flavobacteriaceae; genus Nonlabens; species Nonlabens sp. MB-3u-79. Next base: position 2,479,418 of record NZ_CP025116.1, read on the forward strand.
TCTGTTAATTTTTATATCTGTACTCATGAATAGGTTTTGATGATTGGTAATATAAGGTATATTTTCACTTTTACCTCATTCATTAGGGCGTGACCACTCTGGTGGTCGGGCTTTATGTTGCAATTCCTCGCAGGTACCCAAGAAAAATGGGCGCCTGCTGCGGGATTTTCACTGCAATCCCTCACGCATACTTGTAATTAATAGTAGTTCTTCATTAAAATTAAAAAAGGAAAAAGCCAGCTACAACAGTTAAAAAAAAGTCATCTTATTGATATTAAGAAGAAGAGATCAAAAAAACACTTGCCGAACTTTATATTACAGGGAATGTTCCCCACGTTAGCACTACCAATTCACAGGCTTCATTCCATGTTCTTGTAGATAGCGATTGGTCTTAGAAAAATGTTGGTTTCCAAACCAGTAGCCTCTATTAGCACTTAAAGGTGATGGATGTCCGGTTTCTAAAATAAAATGATATTTAGGATCGACAAGCTTTGCTTTTCCTTTGGCAAAACCGCCCCAGAGGAGAAATACCACATCTTTGCGCTCATCAGATATTTTTTTAATAACGGCATCGGTGAATTTTTCCCAACCTTTTTTCTGGTGACTACCTGCCATTGATTCCTGTACCGTAAGAACCGTATTGAGCAACAAAACCCCTTGATCTGCCCAGCGTTCTAAATTCCCAGATTCTGGATACGACTGATTTAAATCCTTAGAAATTTCTTTAAATATATTGATCAAACTAGGTGGATGTTTTATACCATCAGCCACAGAGAAACACAAACCGTTAGCCTGGCCCGAGCCATGATAAGGATCTTGACCTATAATCACCACTTTCACTTGTTCATAAGGTGTGCGATCAAAAGCCGCAAAAATCTTATTGCCTGGCGGGTAACAAGTATTTTCTCTGTATTCATGCTTGACAAACTCCGTCAAGTCCTCAAAGTAAGGTTGACTAAACTCTTCACGCAACACTTCTCTCCAACTCGCTTCTATCTGTAGGGACATGTTTGTTTTTGGGTAAAGTTACTAGATGTTCTTGAGTAATAGGATGGTTTAGAACAATAGAATTTATAAAAGCATGTCGTGAAATACTTAGAAGTCAGCGATTCCGATTTACATCATACAGGTAACAAAAAATCATGAAGTTCAACGACTCCAGGTTTTTGAAAGCTTAAGGATTTGATGACTCATCAACTCAAAACTATAATTCACCGCTTAAAACTCAAACCTAAAATCGTACTTTTGTGAAAATCAAAAATCTCTCATGCTTATACTAGGAATCGCAGGTGGAACCGGTAGTGGAAAAACCACAGTTGTAGAACAAATGGTTCATGAATATCCCGATCACGAAGTAACGGTTATTTCTCAAGATTCTTATTATAAAGACACCAGCGACCTGAGCTATGAAGAGCGCACTAAAATCAATTTTGATCATCCAGAAAGTATAGATTTTGATTTATTGGAAAAGCATCTTTTGCAGCTCAAAGCAGGGAAAACTATTGATCAACCAGTTTACAGCTTTAAAGAGCATAATCGCACTGGAGAAACCATAAAAACGGCACCTAGTAAAGTTATTATCGTAGAAGGTATTTTAATCCTTACCATGCCTAGTATACGTAAGTTGTTTGATATCAAAGTGTACATTGATTGCGACAGCGATGAGCGATTGATAAGAAGGTTAAAACGCGATATAGCAGACCGTGGTCGCAATTTAAATGAAGTACTGGAACGTTACCAGACGACCCTAAAACCTATGCACCAGCAATTTATAGAATCGACGAAGGTATATGCAGATGTAATTATTCCTACCAACCGATTCAATTCGGTAGGTGTTAAAATCTTACGTACTATAATTGACCAAAAACTAGGATAATTTCTTAAATTTCCACTTATGGGATTGAATAAAATAAAGACTAATCCATATTGGAAGTTTTTCAGTAATAAGTATACGCTTATTAGCCTCTTTTTTGCAGTCTGGATTTTGTTTCTTGACGCAAATGCTTGGATGACATCGCATAGAAGTATAGACGAGCAACTTTCTGAAAAAAAACAAAATGCCGATTTCTATATGAAAGGTATTGCCCGTGATCAAGCGCGTATAGCGACCTTAAACGACAGTTTAGGTCTAGAAAAATTTGCCAGAGAACGCTATCTAATGAAGCGAGATAATGAAGAGGTGTTTATCATTCAGCATCCAGACTCTGTAAAAACTAAAGAAAATGAGTAAAGAACTTTTCCGAGATTTTGAACCTGTTTCTGAAGCACAATGGAAACAGAATATTCAAATGGACCTCAAAGGTGCCGATTATAATAAGACACTTATAACAGCAACACGAGAAGGCATAAATATCAAGCCATTTTACCATAGAGAAAGTGCGCCAAAGGTTCATATTCCTAATCGATCGTCACAGACTAACGACTGGTATATTTCTCAACGTGTATATGCTGGTAATGCGGTTGCCGCAAATAAAAAAGCACTAGATATACTCAGCCGTGGTGGAGAAGGTATCATCTTCTTTATACCTCACAAAGATATTGATCCAGCGGTCTTATTAAAAAACCTTCCAAAAGTTGGTATACAGTTGCACCCCCAGTTTTTCGACTTGGATTATATCAAATCTGTTCATGAAATCGCTCCAAAAGCATACATTCATATAGACATCATCCACCAACTGGTAAGTGACGGAAACTGGTTTAAAAACAAGGATCAAGATCATCAAAAACTAGATGCTTTTATCAAGAATTTTGACGGTTACTTTTCAAATATTACGGTAAATACAACTACCTATCAACAAGCTGGTGCAACGATCACGCAGGAACTCGCCTATTTTACTGCTCATCTCAACGAGTATTTAAACCACATGGATGATGCTGGTCACTTGTCCGCTTTCGCGAAAGCGGAAAAAAGAATCAACATAGACACATCAATAGGGAGCCATTACTTTTTTGAAATGGCAAAATACCGTGCTTATCGCGTTCTTACTAAAACATTAGGCGATGTTTACGGTATTGATTTAGGTTGCTATATTACGGCCTCACCTAGCCTACGCAACAAATCCTTGATGGATTACAACGTCAATTTATTGCGTACAACAACAGAATGTATGAGCGCTGTTTTGGGCGGTGCCGATACCTTATGTAATATTCCCTACGATACCTTTTTTAATAAAGAAAACGAATTTGGAGATAGGATTGCTCGCAACCAATTGATCATCTTAAAAGAAGAAGCTTCCCTGAATCAAATAGGTAACGCTGCAGATGGATCTTATTATGTGGACACAATTACCAAACAATTGGTAGAAAAAGCGCTTGAAATTTTTAAAGAGATCGAGAAAGCTGGTGGATTCATACAATCTCTTTTTGAAGGAACTATACAACGCAAGATCAAAGAAAGTGCGCAACAGGAACAGCAAGATTTCAACAACGGAAATCGAGTTTTGGTAGGAGTCAATAAATATCCTAACGTAGATCTTTCCCTTCAAAAAGAATATGAAATTCTGCCTTTTGTAAAAATGAATCCGCGTAAAACTCTAGTGCAACCTGTGATTGTAAGAAGACTGACCGAAGAACTGGAGAAAAGTGAAATGAAAAAATTATAATGAAAAGAAAGGACATCTCTCACATAACACCCAATTACGATTTTCATAGTAAACGACCAGAGGGCGCTACTTATGAAACATCTGAAGGGATTATTATCAAGAAAGAATACACAAAAGAAGATGTGGCAAGCTTAAAGCATCTGGACTTTGTGGCTGGCTCAGCTCCTAACTTACGCGGTCCTTATTCCACGATGTATGTACGCAGGCCTTGGACTGTAAGACAGTATGCTGGTTTTTCAAGTGCGACAGAATCTAATGCGTTTTATAAGCGCAATCTCGCCGCTGGACAAAAAGGACTATCGGTAGCTTTTGATCTCGCTACACATAGGGGTTATGATTCTGATCATGAACGTGTGGTAGGCGATGTAGGAAAAGCTGGTGTAGCCATAGATAGTGTGGAGGATATGAAAATTCTATTTAATGAAATTCCTCTAGATAAAATGTCGGTTTCTATGACGATGAATGGCGCTGTGTTGCCTATCATGGCATTTTATATTGTCGCTGCTATGGAACAAGGCGTCGATCTTCAATTATTAAGCGGTACGATTCAAAATGATATCCTTAAGGAATTCATGGTACGCAATACGTACATTTATCCGCCTACTCCTAGTATGCAGATTATCTCAGACATATTTGAGTACACGAGTCAGCACATGCCTAAATTTAACTCGATTTCTATATCTGGTTACCACATGTATGAAGCTGGAGCAACCAGCGACATTGAATTGGCCTATACACTTGCTGATGGTTTAGAGTATGTACGTAAAGGACTCGCAGCAGGAATGGATATAGATACCTTTGCTCCTCGTTTATCTTTTTTCTGGGCAATCGGAATGAATCACTTTATGGAAATTGCCAAAATGCGTGCGGCACGTATGCTTTGGGCAAAAATGATTCAGCAATTTCATCCTAAAAATCCCAAGTCTCTTGCGTTAAGAACCCATTGTCAGACTTCTGGCTGGTCCCTTACCGAGCAAGACCCATTTAATAATGTCGCTCGGACTGCTATTGAAGCTTCGGCGGCAGCCTTTGGGGGAACCCAAAGTTTGCATACCAATGCACTGGATGAAGCCATTGCTTTACCAACAGATTTCTCTGCTCGTATTGCGAGAAACACACAATTATACCTTCAAGAAGAGACAGGAATTACAAAAACTGTAGATCCTTGGGCGGGTTCTTATTATGTAGAATCACTTACGGATCAAATAGCCGATAAAGCTTGGGAGCTTATTCAGGAAGTAGAAGAATTAGGAGGAATGACAAAAGCTATAGAAGCTGGAATTCCTAAAATGCGTATTGAAGAAGCCGCAGCAAAAAAGCAAGCACGTATAGACTCTGGTGTTGATACCATCGTGGGAGTGAATAAATACTTGAGTCCAGTTGAAGATATGATCGATACCTTTGAAGTAGATAATGCTGCTGTAAGAGTAGAACAGATCGATCGTCTGACAGAGATAAAAGCTGCTAGAGATGACAAAAAGGTAAAAGAAGCTTTAAAGGCATTAACCGATTGTGCCGATTCTAAAAAAGGAAACCTTTTGGAGCTAGCGGTAATCGCAGCAAAGGAGCGAGCTACTTTAGGTGAAATTTCTGATGCGCTAGAAGAAGTGTACGGTCGTTACCGTGCCACTATTAAGAGTGTTCAAGGCGTTTATAAAAAAGAAATTATGAATGATCCCACTTTCGCGAAAGCGCAACAACTAGCCGACCAATTTGCAAAGACAGAAGGGCGAAGACCGAGAATCATGATCGCTAAAATGGGTCAAGACGGACACGATCGCGGAGCTAAAGTAGTGGCCACAGGCTATGCAGACGTTGGTTTTGATGTGGATATTGGCCCTTTGTTCCAGACACCAGCCGAAGCTGCTAAACAAGCCGTAGAGAACGACGTACATGTTTTAGGTGTTTCTTCACTCGCTGCAGGTCACAAGACTTTGGTACCACAAGTCATGGACGAATTAAAGAAATACGGCCGTGAAGATATCATGATCGTGGTTGGCGGAGTGATACCTCGTAAGGATTACCAGTTTCTTTTTGATGAAGGAGTAGCTGCTGTATTTGGTCCAGGAACAAAGATCAGTGCAGCTGCCATAGATATTTTAGGAATGTTGATGGAAGAATAAGTATTGCTAGGTTCTCTAGGACAAATTACCTCAGCCTTTAAAGCAACCTAAAACATACAACAGACCTTGTTATTCTAATTTAAGTATTTTATAGGGAGTAAAAATATACTTGTGCATTATGATGTTTAAAATACATCTTAAAATCAACTGGCACAATATATTGAATGCTATTGTGTAAATCTTTTGTTTACTATAATTTATGTAACGTTCAAGACCGTTACTTTATTTTATGAAAGTACAAGCATTAACAAAAAACTGTTAATGGCGTAAGATTTTACTAGCTAAATCGTCTAAAATAAATATGATACGCGCTTTTACTTGCCTTACAATACTTTTACTCATGAATCAATCCCCAACCACTATATTCAATTTCAATAAGGATTCTGACATTTCTGCTTGGAATATTGTAGACGATCGTGTCATGGGAGGAATCTCTAGAAGCTATTTTGAGCTTACTGAAGACGGTTATGGAAAATTTCATGGCTATGTTACCACAGAAAGTAATGGAGGGTTCAGCTCTGTAGATTATAACTTTGACAAGTTACAGGTGAGCCCTTCTGACAAAATAAGAATCAAACTCAAAGGTGATGGAAAGACTTTTCAGTTGAGAGTGAAAGCCTTTGCTGGCGATCGACATAATTACATCAAAGAGTTTGATACGACTGGTGAAAGGCAAACTATTGAAATAGCGCTTTCTGAAATGCAACCTTCCTGGAGGGGAGCTAAATTAAGGATTCCTAATTTTGATAAGGATCAAATAAGAAGCGTCACGGTATTGATAGCAAATGGAAAGAAACAAAATTTTGAACTTCTAATTGATTCCATAAAACTTGTAAAGTAGTAATGAACTCAATAAACAGTTGCCGTAAACGCAACATGCCTAATTAGATACAATTATCATTTACTTCCATTTGCTAGAAGCTCTATCCGATCGTATTGCTCGATATTAAAACAAAGATTTATTATTCTTTCTTTCTTTTCGATGCCTTCTAGCCTCTTTCTTTTTGAGAAAGTACAAACGGCGTTTTTCTTTAATACTCAAATCTTCAGGGTCGCGACTTAGTAATTCTTGAAGATCTTGATTCACTGTTTTTTTTAATCGAATAGCACTGTAATCTCTTACGTTTAAGCGTATTCCTATAGCAAGGTTAAAGTAATTAGCATTGTTAAAGCTATCGTTCAATGAAGGAGCTGTATTAATACGGTAAGTAACTATTTCATAGCTAGGACTGAAGAAAAATGAAATTCCATCACTAAAATGATATTCCAAGCTCGAAGTAAAACGCAACACATTTCCAGAATCCCTAAACTTTCCACCACCCTGGGACCCACTTTGCCTGTTTTTATTCTGGCTATACCCATAGCCTAGGTCTGCTGTGATATTCCAATCTTCATTTAAGCGGTAGTCGTAACCTGCAAAGACATAAGCGTTAAACTTTGTAGCTCTAGCATACTCGCCAACTATAGCCGTGCTTTTTACACTCATAAAATCTTGTGTAAGCGCAGCTCCTAAATAAAAGTTTTTTGGCACATAAAACTGCATACGTATTCCATAGCCGGCTCCTCCTTCCAATCCATTACCAGCAAAATTATCTCCAGAGGGAATTCCACGTTGTAAATAAAGATCGGTAAGAAATAGACGTTTAGGTTGTTCAGAATTGGGTACGGCTAATTCTGATGAGTCTTCTTGAGCAAAAGATAGTCCTGTAACCAAAAAAAGCAGGATGCTTATAATTATTCTAGTAGGTAATCTCATATCGTTCTAAAGCACTGGTTATAGTATAAGTTCTTATGGATTCATTACCCATAGCATCTGTAAATCGGACCTCAATCACAGACGGATAGAATAGGTTCAATTCAAAAATACCATCGTTAGCTGTTCTATTAAAACTTGTGGATTGAAAATTATAAAATATACAGTCCTGATCCTGCGTCAGCATATCATTTCTATAAATGAGAGCACAATCTAAAGATTCAAAATCAAAAGTGGCGTTGTACTCCTCTATAGTTCCTGAGGTGTTTACAAATTCAATTTCCACTGTTGAAGTTTCTTTTAAGATCGTCTCTGGGATATCTAATAGATAATCATCATTCAATTCTTGTCTTGAAACGCTGATTTTGTTAGCTGCGTAATCTTCTGAATCAAAACTTATAAAAAAACTGCCATCTACCAGCATTACAAATTCCACTTGCCCATTTTCATCAGTAATTCCTTTCCCTAATATAAAATCTTCGTCTGCCGGAGAAAACTTGGAGAGCGCCTGTCCTGTGATAAAACGATTGGTTCTATAGGTAGTAGCACTTACCTGCATATCAGCAATAGGATCACCTGATGCATCTACTACCCTTGTTTTAAAAAGTGCTCTGGCATCGTTTTCTAACCTGGCCTCACAAGAAACAAGCAGAATAGGAAGAAGTAAAAAGAATAATTTTCTCATCTAAGTTTTGATTTTATAATAGATGAAACAATTTAGAAATGGTTGCGTCTACAGACGAGAAGAAATTTTAATCCTTTATTTAGTAATTACATCAGCACCTAAAAACTGATCGTCTTTATTGTAATACCACTTGCGCACTTTAGGCATATTGATATCATTAACCACTTGGTTTTCAGAAAGTAAAATATACTCTCCAGTATTAGGAATTATTTTTCCAAAAGGTTCCGTTTTAAAAAACTGGTACACTTCCATCTTATATGTAGTGGGGTCAAAATAAAAAAACCATGCATCGCTACCTACATGTTGATCATAAGTGGCCTTGAGTACAAGGTACTCTTTGCCTTTAAAGGTTTTGCGTTCTACTTTTTCGGCTATATGAGTTCCTTGATCCTTCAACTTCATAGGTAATCCATACAAATAGGTGTAGTAGTTTTTCATAAAAACAGCACGTTCCAAATCCTTTTCTGTAGTCTCTAGTTGCTTTTCTGGGTTTTTCCAGTCTAGCTTTACGACGTTAACTTCATCTTCATTGACACGATACTCGGTCATAACGCTGTCTCTTACAGCAATCAATTCAAAACATTGAGCGGGTAAATTAATGTCAATATTGCTAACCCTTTTAGGGTTTTTAGGTGTGGTCATTGTTATCTCTAACTTACCTGTAAATGAAGACCAATTATTATTAGGATCATGTTTCTTAATTGCCTTATCCAGTAATTGCTTACCGCTGAGTTCTTGCGCATTGATATTAAAGCTTGTAAAGAACACCAGAAGAGTAAAGAGATATTTCATAATACTACTATTTGGAGCTAAGATAAGGAAATGTCATGCCTTGTTTAAATTTTAGGATTAAACAAAAAAACCCAACGGCTAGCCGTTGGGTTTTTATATAAAATAGAAAAGTTTAATTATTAAGTAACCGCTTTCCTGTGAAAACTGATACTGAGTGTGTGGTTTCCATTACAAATTTGCAATAGTAAATCAATAATTAAGAGATTTATCCTTTATGCATAAAAGCCTGTTTGGCTTCTAGCTCTTCCTTCGTTTCTACCACATTGTCGTCTGGCACACAACAATCTACCGGACAAACAGCAGCACATTGTGGCTCTTCATGAAAGCCAACACATTCGGTACATTTATCGGGTACTATATAATAAAATTCGTCACTTACTGGTTCTTGCGTCTCGTTAGCATCTATTTCTTTTCCAGATGGCAACACTACATTTCCATCTAGATCAGTACCATCTGCATAGCGATAGTCGTCAGCTGGTTCATAAATTGCCGTGTTCGGACACTCTGCCTCGCAAGCACCGCAATTAATACATTCGTCTGTTATGATGATTGCCATAGCTTTTATTTACTTTTGTGCAAAAATAGCCACTAGTGAAGACAAAGTCAATTAATACCTCGTTAAATGATCGAATTACCGCTTTCGCGAAAGCGAGTTCCCTACTTTCCTCCTACCTAGAAGGCAGTTTAAAAGCGTTAACAAATGACGGTGTAAGCTGGCACGACCGTATTCAGCAGAGATTAGAGCTCGCTCAACGCAAGAACTCTTGGTTTACAGATGACACCTTAGAATTTGCCATTACACAATGGGCAGAGGCACTTAACGAAGAAAATTTAACGATTTGGATGCAAAATTATCCTTTAGATAAGGTGACCGCTAAAAATATTGCATTAATAACTGCTGGTAATTTGCCATTAGTAGGTTTTCACGATGTGTTATCGGTGATCATCGTTGGTCATCATGCCATGATAAAAAATTCGAGTAATGATGATGTGTTGACGCCTTTACTGCTAGAAATAGCAACTTCATTTTGTGCAGACTTAGCATCATCTTATTCCTATGTGGATGGTAAATTGGAAAATTACGATGCTGTTATCGCGACAGGAAGCAACAATACCGCACGTTATTTTGAACATTATTTTGGTGAAAAACCTAACATCATACGCAAGAACCGTAATAGTGTTGCTGTACTAACAGGGAATGAAACTCTAGAGCAAATGGAGGCTTTGAGTAAGGATGTGTTTCTTTATTTTGGTTTGGGTTGTAGAAGTGTGAGTCATTTAAAGGTTCCTAAAGGTTATAATTTTGATCTTTTTTTTAATGGGATGTTTGTGCAGAAAGGACTTATCAAAAATGAGAAGTACTTGAATAATTACGATTACAACAAGGCGGTTTACCTGATGAGTGAGTTTGATTTACTGGACAACGAATTCTTATTGATAAAAGAAGAGAACAGCAGCTACTCTTCTCCTATCGCGAGTTTAGGTTATAGTTTTTATGAACACATAGAAGATCTAGCGGTAGAATTTGAACAAAACGCAGATCAATTGCAATGTGTTGTTGCCCAAGGGGCCGCAGCGGCTACTGTCATAGAAAAGTTGGGAGGTAAGAACGCTCCTCAAATTGTTGATTTTGGAACAACACAGACCCCTGGATTACAAGATTATGCTGATGGTGTGGACACGATTCAGTTTTTGTTGACATTATCTTAAAAACCTTATCGATTTCATAACATATTTTGGTCTTTGATTTTGCATTTTTGTATTTCATCCTAAAGAGAACAAAAAATGCTTAAGCACAATTTTAGCGCAGGTCCTTGCATACTGCCACAAGAAGTTTTCAAAAAAGCAGCTGCAGCTGTTCTTAATTTCAATGACCTTAGTATTTTAGAGATTTCCCACCGGAGTAAAGATTTTGTTGCGGTAATGGAAAAAGCCCAGGCTCTAGCCTTAGAACACTTAGGTTTAACTGATAAAGGTTACAAAGCAATCTTTTTAGGTGGCGGCGCAAGCATGCAATTTTTAATGGTAGCTTATAACCTACTTGAGAAAAAAGCAGCCTATCTCAATACAGGTACTTGGAGCGATAAAGCGATCAAGGAAGCCAAAATGTTTGGAGAGGTTGTTGAAGTAGGCTCTTCAAAGAAAGACAACTACAACTATATACCTAAAGGTTATGTAGTGCCAGAAGATGTGGATTACTTTCACTTTCAGACCAATAACACCATTTTTGGTACGCAGTTACAGTACACACCTGATGTTTCTGTTCCTCTTATTTGTGATATGAGTAGTGATATTTTTTCAAGACAACGCGATTTTGAAAAATACGATTTGATTTATGCTGGAGCTCAAAAAAATATGGGCCCTGCTGGAGCCACATTAATTGTAGTAAAAGAAGATATCTTAGGGAAAGTTTCAAGACAAATCCCTTCTATGCTCGATTATAGAAAACACATCTCTAAAGAGTCTATGTTCAATACGCCACCAGTATTTCCTATTTATGTGAGCATGCTCACCTTAGAGTGGCTAAAAGAAAACGGCGGAATTGATGCGATTGAAAAACTCAACAATCAGAAAGCTGCTTTGATTTATAACGAAATAGATCGCAACCCATTATTTAAAGGTTTCGTTACAGAAAAAGAAGATCGTTCCACTATGAACGCCACTTTTGTACTGAACAATGAGGCACATGCCCCTGCTTTTGACGCTTTATGGAAAGAAGCAGGAATCAACGGTTTAAACGGTCATAGGTCTGTAGGTGGATATCGTGCAAGTATGTACAATGCTTTGCCATTAGAAAGCGTACAAGCACTTGTGGATACCATGAAAGAACTAGAGAGAACAGCTTAAAGAGCTGAAAACAAAATTAAAATTAAAAGCATTTGTTTCCGACTTCCCTTGGATGGGTTAACGGCAATTAAAAAATTAGAAGATTATTATGAAAATACTAGCAAATGATGGCGTTTCACAAAGCGGAATAGATAAATTAACCGCAGCTGGTCACGAGGTGTTGACTACAAATGTAGCACAAGATCAACTACAAGATTACATCAATAAAAATGATATCGCAGTTCTTTTAGTACGATCTGCTACAACGGCTCGTAAGGAATTGATCGATAATTGTCCAAGTCTTAAAATTATAGGTCGTGGTGGTGTTGGAATGGATAATATAGATGTGACTTATGCTCGTGAAAAAGGTCTTCAAGTAATCAATACTCCTGCAGCGAGTAGCGCAAGTGTCTCTGAATTGGTTTTTGCACACCTTTATGGTGGAGTTCGTTTTCTTTATGATGCAAACCGCAACATGCCGCTAGAAGGAGAAAGCAACTTTAAAGGGCTTAAAAAAACCTATGCAAAAGGTTCTGAACTACGAGGTAAAACTATAGGGATAATTGGAATAGGACGTATAGGACAAGAAGTGGCCAAAATTGCTGCTGGTGTAGGAATGAACGTAATTGCTCACGATAGTTTTGCAGATAAGTCACCTACTGTTTCCTGGGATCTTTTTGACGGACAAACTATTAATGTTGAAATTCCTTTGGTAAGTAAAGAAGAACTATTAAAAACAGCCGACTTTGTAACTATTCATGTTCCCGCACAAACGGATTATGTTATAGGAACTGATGAGTTAGAAATGATGAAAAAAGGAGCTGCTATTGTTAATGCTGCTCGTGGTGGTGTTCTTGATGAAGTAGCTTTAGTAGCTGCCTTAGAATCAGAGCACATCTCTTTTGCTGCGTTAGATGTTTTTGAAAAAGAACCAAAACCTGAGGTTGTATTGCTTATGAACTCTAAACTTTCTTTAAGTCCACATATAGGTGCTGCAACTAATGAAGCTCAGGACCGTATTGGAACCGAACTAGCAGACCAGATTATTAACATATTAGGGTAAGACGCTGCCGTATGATTATCAAATCATATAGTTGAATACAGTACTGTATTGCTAAAATTATTTGAAACAATCTGAAGCTGTTTTAGGTATCAAAAGACTACAATGGTAAAATAGGATGAACCGCATTTCAATGAGAAATGCGGTTTTTTTTGATTCCGTTAACACCATATTACTTGTACATACAATAAATTTGTCTGCATGAATACAACCCTACACAAATCAGATTCTAGAGGTCATGCAAATCATGGCTGGTTGAATAGTTACCATTCGTTTAGCTTTGCGGGATATCACAATCCAGACCGTATGAGTTTTGGAGTATTGCGCGTATTAAATGATGATGCTGTTGCAGGTGGTATGGGCTTTGGTGCTCACCCGCATGAGAACATGGAGATTATAAGCATCCCTCTTTCTGGGGACTTAAAACACCAAGACAGTACAGGAAGAACAACCATTATCAAAAATGGAGATATCCAAGTGATGAGCGCAGGGACGGGGATTACTCACAGTGAGAAAAATGCAAGTCAAAATGAAGAAGTGAAATTTCTTCAAATTTGGGTTATTCCTAATCAGCAAAATGTCACTCCTCGTTATGATCAAATCACTCTTGACCCTAACAATAGGCGCAATCAATTAGAACAAATACTTTCTCCTAACCCAGAGGATGCCGGTGTATGGATTCATCAAGATGCTTGGTTTCATTTAGGAACTTTTGAAAAAGGTATAAAAAGTACTTATGAGATCAACAAGTCTGGAAACGGGGTCTACGCTTTTGTTTTAAAAGGTTCTTTTAAGATAGGAGATCAAGAAATGAGCCATCGCGATGGGTTAGGGATTTGGGAGGCCTCCTCTTTTGAATTGACTTCTTTATCTGAGAATGCTGAGATTTTATTGATGGAAGTACCATTAGGATAAAAACCGTTGAAATACTTCTTGCAATTCCCGTAGGAAAGTTGGATAAGCCCTAAGTTAATTACCATCGTCTTTATCCTTTACAAATAAGTTTTCTCTATAAGCAGCATCAGAATCTTGTCTACAGTTTTAAAACAGGGTTTATTACTGCTGTTGTTAAGCTCACACTATATTTCGCAAAGGCCTACTTTTATAAAATAGGCTCCTGTTAGATGTTCAATAACAAGAATTACCTTCTAATTATAATGCCGCAAAATCATGTTGAATCTATCCGCTTCTTATACTATTTTACTTATAAATAGCTGTTTACAAAAAAAAAAGCTTTTCAGATTAAGGCAATCTTTTGTAACAAAACCACAACAGGAACCGTCAGATATAGTTGAACAGATCTAAAACCAATTTGATGATTAAAAAAATAATACTGGGAATGGTTATCATTGTGGTAATCGCTGCTGCTGCTGGTGGATATGCGATATATTCCTTCTTTCCTGAAGATGATTATGTCGCTCAATTTGCTTTAGAAAATCCAGATAAATCTGCTTTTTTATTAATTAGAAATGATACCGTCATCGGTCAGCAAAACCTTCATAAACAAATGCCACTGGCCAGTACGCTAAAGTTAATCATAGCAGTGGAATTTGCTGAGCAAGTTGGACAAGGTTTGCTAAATCCAGAGGAGAAAATAGCAAAGAAAGAACTGCTTCAATTCTATGTTCCTAATTCAGATGCCGGCGCTCATAATAACTGGAGTGACAGCGATGATATTCTTAAATACGGCGATAGTATACCTTTAATAAGTATTGCAAAAGGAATGATGCAATACAGTTCTAATGCAAATTCAGAATGGCTTATGGAACGATTAGGTCTTAAAAATATCAATAATCAGTTGACCAAATTAGATTTTAAGGACCACTCTCCTATTTATCCTTTTGTTTCTTCCTTATTTATTACTAAAGAGTACTTTAAAGATAAAACAGAAGAGGAACTAATACAGGCTATTAAAAACTTATCTGAAGAGCAGTACATCAATTATGCACTGGATATTCATCAGAAAATGCTTAAGGATCCTGATTATAGCAACCAACAGTTGGATTTAAATGAGACCATGCAGCGTATTTGGTCGGACAGATTGCCTACTGGAAGTGTTGGTGATTATGTTGCATTGATGAAAAAACTCAATTCCAAAACCTATTATGATGAAAAAACACAAACTGTTCTCCATGAAATCATTGAAACAAGTATGCGCTATAATTCTACAAAGGAATTCTATAAGCATATAGGAATTAAAAGTGGGTCGACTCTCTTTATCATAACAAAAGCTCTTTATGCTGAAGACCATAAAGGGAATAAAACCGAGATGGCTTACTTTTTTAATGACCTGGATGCTCAGGAGCGTAAAAAAATGACCATGTTCATGAAGGACTTTGACAGGGCAGTACTTAGAAATCCTATAATGGTACAACAAATTCAGAAGTTGTATTCCACCGATGAATAGTGTTTTTATGTATTTGTTAACAAGGCTTTTAAAGAATCAGACCTATTAAACCAAGGTGTTTTACAAGGTGAAAAGAGTCTTCCAAAAAATGTCTTTATATGCTGGAAACAAGTGGGCTTTGGCAAATAAATAGAACTGCATTTGAAAAACTAAAGGAATGACCTTTCAAGTAGTTGCTTTATTAATTTCACTCATTGAACATGCCTGCTGACTCATTGCTCCTTTTTAAATCTTAACTTCCACTTTACTTTTAGCCTATGAAAAATTTATTATACAGCATTTTAATAATAGCAGCTATTGTAGGATGCAGCTCCGTGCAAACGAGGACAAAAGGAAAAAAGAATCCCTCTGGAGTACAAAATGATACCGTGCGTATTGCAAATGACAGTCTGCAATACGAGCTAATCGTTATAGAGCCAGGATTTTATGGTTGGCTTGCAGGTCAACCACAACAAGGATATTACTCACAATCTAGTATGGAAATTAGTAATAATTTTAAAGTAATGGAGTATAATTTACGAACTAGGAACCCCATGCAGTACGGAGTTAATTTATACACTTTTCCTATAGAATATGATCGCAATATAGATTATGGCTATGAAGTCAATTATATGTTATATAACTACTTTCTTTTCTTTGAACAAACATACAATCAGAGGCTGAAGTAACTTATTTTTGCAGCATGCAAAAAATAAAAAAGAATTGGGAAATAACTCATAACTGGCAACTCATTTTTATACCCTTAGGAATTCTAGGACTTCTCGCCTGCGGTTATTTTATAGCAGTGCTGACATTACCTACCACTTTTGAAGACATTACTTATGAATATGCTTTTACGGGCATTACGACAGTATTCCTTGCTTTTATTTTTTATATAGTCACTATGTGGCTGTTTAAAAAATTGAGGACGAGATGGGACGTCACTTATAGATGGGAATTGATAGCTATTTTTATTGTGTTTGCCGTTACAGGTTCTCTATCTGCTCGCTTATCTGGTCCTCTTATGGAGTTAATAGGCTTGACTAAGGAATCTACTTCGCTTTGGGTTTTTTGGCCACTGCGTATTTTGATAATCTTCCCTATTTACCAAATCGTTTTGGTAGGAATGGGATGGGTTTTTGGACAGCATGCGTTTTTCTGGGAATTTGAAAAGAAGATGTTATCTAGGTTTGGTATTAAGTTGTGACAGCTAAAATTTATTTTACTGGACAGGTGAGTTATTAATAGTGCTTTCGCGAAAGCGGAACTCCTCACTTAATCCTTCCTAAAAACAATGATAATTGTACCTTTGCATCTTTCAACTAGTCTATAATCAAAAGAAATGGATAACAACGATATTTTAAGAAGACTGCGATTTACTCTCAACCTGAGTGATGATTCCATGATGGATATGTATGCTAAAGGAGGTGAGCGTGTTTCTAGAGCAGAGATAAGTAGCTGGCTTAAAAAAGAGGAGGATGAAGATTTTGATGTTGTTGTCGATGAGAATCTAGCGACTTTTCTCAATGGTCTTATCGTGAATTATCGCGGTAAAAAAGAGGGGCAGATTCCTGTTGTAGAAACAGAATTAGACAATACTATTATTTTGCGCAAACTGAAAATTGCTTTTAATTTCACTTCAGACGAGTTGATTTATATCTGGAAAAAAGCTGACGTTGAAATTAGTGAAACAGAGTTAAGCGCCTTTTTTAGAAAGAAATCACATCCTAAGTTTAAATACTTAAACGATCAGTATTTACGTAAATTCCTAAAAGGATTCCAGATTCAGCGCAAAACACAGCGGGAGAAGGAAGCCTATAGAAATTCTTTTAAGAAGTAACTAACTATAACTCTAAGAGATAGCACAACACCTAGAGGTGCTTATCAAATTATATAAAACTCATAGAATTTCTTTATAAACACGATCAGGTATGTTTGTGCACCAACTATTCTGAGAATAGTGATTAACAGAAAAGCCGATACATATTAAATGTATCGGCTTTTTAATTTTAAAATTCTAGCAGCTTACTTCTTCTTAGATTCCCTGTGAATCTTAAACTCCTTGTACCTTGCAAAGGCTGCAATGACAAATATAACCGACAGTGTAATCACAGCAAATTGATACGAGATGATCTGATCTCCACTGGCATAACTGTGCAATCCTGATAGGTAAAAGTTGACTCCAAAATAGGTCATCAAAACACTAGCAAAAGCGAGAACAGACCATAAGTTAAAGGTCCATCTTCCTTTCAATCCTGGAACCAGTCGCAAGTGCAATACAAAGGCGTAGATAAAAATGGTGATCAAAGCCCAAGTTTCCTTAGGATCCCAACCCCAGTAACGACCCCAAGATTCATTTGCCCACATACCACCAAGAAAGTTTCCTATGGTTAACATGATCAACCCTACAGTAAGTGCTACTTCATTGATATAGGTTAACTCTTTGATATTGAGGTCCATGATTTTTCTATTTTTCTTGGTAGAGAAAATCATTAAAATCAGAGTGACCAACCCGAGTATCATTCCTAAAGCAAAAGGGCCATAACTACCTACAATCACCGCTACGTGGATCATTAACCAATATGAATCTAACACCGGTTGCAAATTACCTATGGATGGATCCAGCCAGTTCAATTGCGCTACCCATAAAATGATAGCCACGACAAATGCAGTACTTGCCACAGTCATCTCACTCTTTCTACCAAACATTAATCCAAAAGCCATAGTGGCCCAAGCTACATAAATCAAAGATTCATAAGCATCTGACCAAGGCGCATGACCACTCAGATACCATCTGGTGATTAAAGCTGCGGTATGCACTAAGAATAAGGCTGCAATCACCCAGTGATGGAATTTAATAGTCCATCGTATTTGCTTCATAGGTCTTATGATCTCTACGATTAGGAGAATCAACATAAGAATACCAAACCACACGTACCATTTATACAAGTTCTTAAAGACATTGTATTTGTTGTACAAAATCTCTGCATCGATACGTTCTTTGCTAGGAATGATTTCTGATCCGTGATAACGTTGGAATTCAAAAAGGCTGTTCAGTGCTGCATTTGCATTGAGATAATTACCGCTGGCATTTCCTTGACGTAATAAAGAGGTGTAAGCAGGGAAAAAGTCTCTAACAAAATTAATATCTCGTTCTTCTTCATACGCAGCTTTTTCCAGATCTGGTGAAGCATACCAAGTGTTGTTTTCTGCTCCTTTTTTAGGAAAGATCTTTAAAATGGAACCTGAAAGTACTTGATCTAAAATCCCTACACTGTAATTGATGTCTATAAAGCCTTGTTGTATACTGGACTTTACATCAGCAGCATTTGCTTGATCTAGGTACGGACTGATTTTATAACTACCTATCGTACTGTCTTGCCTTCTCCAGAAGTCCATTCCACGTGCGTACTTGGTGCTTTTATCGACGCCAAGAATTGTTTTTAAAGAATCGTTTTTATAATTCAGTTTTATCAGTGGAACATCAAACCACAAATCTCTGAATTGAATCATACTGATTATGGTTTGTTCTGGTGTTAGACGGACAATACTATCCCCTACTTTTGCCTCATAATAGTCTCGTTCAGAGAGTCTACGTAGTACTTCACTAGCTAGAGTAGACATGGGCTTCATACGTCCATCATCTTGTACGACTACTTTACCAAAACGCTCTGCCTGCGCCAGAGGGGCCATATTAGCCACAATGATACTATCGGCGAGTCTAACGGGAATAGGTGTCATCTTAGGTGCTGCTATATCTTCTGCAGCTACTCCTATAGCTACAGTGGAAGCGTCTTGATTGGTGCTCTCTCCTTCCCTATTTTCAATAGACTTAGAATGTTCTCCAGGGGCATGTTGATGCCCTGTATGGTCTTCTTCTTGCACTTGAGCTCCAGCAATACTTGCCGTAAACAAGAGCGCTATCATTGCAAGATGCTTTGCTTTGCGTTTTTTAACTCGTTCAATCAACCTTCTCAATTCTCCAAATCTTGTATTCGGATCAAAAATTAACGCCATCAGACCAAGATACAGTAAACAGTACCCTATATAAGTTACCGTTTTACCCCAAAAATCATGGTTGACAGAAAGGTGGGTGCCAAGCTCATCTGGATCAAATCCTGCTTGGAAAAATCTATAGCCTCCTTTATCGAGTACATGGTTCATATAAATACGTTCTTGTGACTTCCCAGCTGAATCAATTACGGTTACTTGACTTTCAAAAGCCGAGTAAGATTTCTCAGTCCCTGGTTGTTTACTGGCTATAAAATCGTTCAATTGTATCCCAAATGAAAGATCTCTTGCAATAGATCCATATTTGATATAGGTTTTTAAACCATTGATATCCAAGTCTACATAATCAGAGATAATACCTTTCCCTCCTAGCATTTCTATTTTCTGTGACTCGTCACCGCTGGTTACGGTAGCCAAAATCCCATGAGCCTGTGCCTTAGTAGGTTCCGGACTTTTTATAATTCCAACTTCTCCTTGAGTAACAGGGTCTGGAATTACAAATTGCATTCCTGCCATCGTATAAAGAGATCTCAATTGTAAGGTTTGTATAGAATCTGGGATGACCTTTCCCTCCATCTGGTCTGCCATGCGTAGAAACTCTCCTTCATAGGGGGTTTGTATGGTGTAACCGTTCCAGTTTTCAGTAATATTAATCAATCCTTTTTGAGCTGCGATTTCTGGATCTATATTTACACCGAATAGCACATTGTGAATACTAGCCTCTTCTCCAGCTTTAATCAAGTGATCGTGGCGTTTTCCTTCTCCTGCTTCCACTATTTTTAAATAGTAATCGCTATTCTCATCTCCTTCTTTTAAGCCTTCCACAGCATCAAAGATCATGCTGTCTATCGTAATGGTAATATCCTTATCGTAAAATTTAAAATCTCTAGAGGTATTATAATCGTATTGAGAAATTAATAACCTTTCCTTTACTGACCGTTGCATAGAATTACCAGAGGGGTCTTCTCCTTGAATTATCGCACTGAAATAGGTTTCTTCGCTTAAAAAAGTATTCTCTGTTTGTCCTTCTCGTATCAGCATCATTCCTTCAAAAGAAATATACCTGGTAATACCTGCACCTATGATTATGATAACCCAGGAAAGATGCAACGTAAGAGTGGCCCATTTTTTCCATTGTAAGAGTTGGTACCTCTTGATGTTATAAATAAAATTGAACATCAACCACAACATGATCAATGAAAACCACCATTCATTATACACCCAAATTTTAGAAGTAGGCGTGTCATAAGAATTCTCAATAAAGGTTCCAGCCGCCATACTTGCTGCAAAAGCGAGTAATAAAACTGTCATGGTACGCGTACCGAAAAGCAAAGCAATCAATCTGTCTTTCATAGGACTTTTTTACCGGCTGCAAAGATACTTCACAAAAGCTACATCACCATCTTATTGTGAGTCGCATTGAAGTGTGTATTTTTACAACATGATAAGGATAATTATTATTGGAACTGGTAATATAGGTGGGCATCTTTGTAATGCCTTTGAAAATGTCCCTGCATCTAATAATATTCTAGTTACCGGGTATTATAATAGAGCTCAAAAAGAGCTGTCAGGCAGCAACGCAGCTTTACTTACTGATCTTAACAACCTGCCAGACTCTGATCTCATTTTGCTTGCCGTTCCTGACGATGCCATAGAAAAAGTTTCAGAACAAATCAAAGCTACTAAAGCCGTCATTGCACATACCAGTGGTAGTGTTGCTATGAGCGTTTTGCAAAATCACAAGAATCACGGCGTTTTTTACTTACCACAAAGTTTTAGCAGTTCCAGAAAGCCAAGCTTTGAGGACATTAATATTTGCCTGGAATCCAGCAGTAAAGAGGTGAATAAAGTTTTGGAAATGGTGGCTGTTACGCTTTCGCGAAAGCGGGAACAAATCAATTCTTCTCAACGCAAGAAACTCCATCTAGCAGCAGTTTATATGAACAACTTTGTCAATCACTGTTATTCCAAAGCAGAAGAGATTATGGAAGAAGCCTCTATAGACACACATTTGTTAGATGCATTGATGCGAGAAACATTAGAAAAAGCAATAGCTCTTTCTCCTAAAAGCTCGCAAACAGGTCCAGCGATAAGAAACGACTCAAGAACAATAGAAAAGCACTTACTACTGCTTGAAAAAGAAGATCGAGAAATGTACCGATCCATTACTAAATCTATACAAAAAACACATGGCAAAAAGCTATAAAGAATTACTTCACGACATTAACACTTTTATTTTAGACGTAGATGGTGTGCTCACAGACGGCAGGCTTATTATTTCTGAAAGTGGTGAACTATTGCGCACTATGAACGCAAGAGATGGCTATGCGATGAAGACGGCACTCAACAACGGCTATAATGTTTGTATTATCACTGGGGGCACAAATGAAGGTGTAAAAACGAGATTGGTAGGTCTGGGTATTAAAGACGTGTACCTAAATGCCAGCGATAAAATGATCCAAATAAGGGCGTACGTGGCAAAGCACAACTTAAAACCAGAAAACATTGTATTTATGGGAGATGATATGCCAGATGTTGCAGCCATTCAATTTGCTGGACTAGGCTGTTGCCCTCAAGATGCTATTCCAGAAGCAAAAGCTGTAAGTCAATACATTTCTCATAGAAATGGCGGCGATGCTTGTGTACGCGATATTATAGAACAAGTTATGAAAGTACATGGCAAATGGAATGTACAAGAAGGAAAGAGTGTGAAATCAACCTAATGAAAGCTAGTAAAAATCATTAAAAAGTATGAAGTTCTAATTATTGAGATGCCATTTTTTAGCGTCATTCTACTGTAGTGCAGAATCACTTTCAGTTATCTCAGGAGATTAATAATAGTTCTTTTTATTTTTATTTTACTTTTGTTTCCCCTTAATTTATGTAATGTCTACTTTTTTTAAAATTATACGCTGGCCTAACGTTTTGTTGACCATTCTAACACAATTGGTCATTGTTTATGGCCTGTTAATTCCCTCTTTAGTTGTTCCAGCTTTAAACTGGTGGCAATTGCTTTTGTTGCTTAGCGCTACGGGCCTACTTACGGCAAGTGGTAATGTCATCAATGATATTTATGATGTGGCAATTGATCAAATAAACAAACCTGAAAAGCTACTCGTCACAAAAAGCATCTCAGAAACGAGTGCTTATAACTTGTATTTTGTTTTGACTATTCTTGCCGTAATTTGTGGTTTTGTGCTGGCTAACAGTTTAGATAAGCCCATTTTATCAAGTGTGTTTGTAGGTGTCGCTTTTGTGCTTTATTTGTATGCGAGTTCGCTCAAGTCTATGTTGCTGGTTGGTAATTTGGTGATTTCCATATTGGTCGCATTAGTGATTCTTATAACAGGAGTCTTTGAACTTTTCCCTGTCATTACTGAAGCGTCGCAACCTGTATTTAAGTTTCTTATGGAACGTTTGTTGGAATTTAGCTTGATGGCTTTTTTAATCAATGTAGTTCGAGAATGGGTTAAAGACTGTGAAGATGTAAATGGAGATAAAGCTGGTGGTAGGAATACGCTTGCTATAGCTTTAGGAAGAACAAGAGCTGCTCGATTTATCGCCTTTTTTATTTTAGGTATTCTGATTTTGTTAGGCTGGTTTGTATATGAGTACATCTACCTAAACGATATCATTACCTATTACTTTATATTTCTTATCATGGGGCCATTAATGTTTGTCATGATCAAGCTATGGTCGGCGCAAACCCAAAAGGAATTCCATATACTTTCTACTGTTCTCAAAGTAGTTCTTCTCTTTGGAATCCTGTCTATTGGAATTTTCAGAATCAATTATTACCTTAATTAAGAGCTATGCTAGCAGACAAATTTGCAACTACCGAAATCATTCTCGCCTCACAATCTCCTAGAAGACAGGAGCTTTTAAAAGGTTTAGATCTCGATTTTAAAATAGAAACTAGGCCTGTAGACGAAGTGTATAGCTCTGATTTGAAAAGACAGGAAATCACCAATTATCTTTCTATTTTAAAAGCAAGTGCCTTTAAAAATGACCTGAAAAGCAATCAGTTATTAATCACTAGTGATACCATTGTATGGTTCAATGAGGAGGCATTAGAAAAACCTAAAAATGCGGAGCATGCCAGAGAAATGCTTACTTCAATGAGCGGTCATTCTCATGAAGTATTTACCTCGGTTTGCTTTACAACCACCCAACGACAAGAAGTTATATACGACCTTACTAAAGTCTATTTTGCAGCATTGACCGAAGAAGAAATAGAGTACTATGTGAGTCATTACAAACCTTTTGACAAAGCTGGCGCTTATGGTGTTCAAGACTGGTTGGGGTATGCAGCGGTTACTCGATTAGAAGGATGTTATTATAACGTTATGGGGTTGCCATTACCTAAGGTATATGAGTTTTTAAAAGGGTTTTAGAATTGTGTTGCTTTCGCGAAAACGCATACAACACCTTACAACATCAACTGTTGTAATAGGCAAGACAAAGCAGAATGGATCAAAAAAAAATCCGCTTTTAAAAAAAGCGGATTTTCATATTAAAAAAGTAGCAGAACTACTGTATAGGCTATTTCTTAAAACATTTCACGTGCTGAGAAATGGAATGCACTCTCGATAGCTGCGTTTTCATCGCTATCACTTCCATGGACAGCGTTTTCTCCCATACTCTTAGCAAACATTTTTCTGATCGTTCCATCGGCAGCGTCAGCAGGATTAGTAGCTCCTATTAACGTACGGAAATCTGCAACTGCATTTTCTTTTTCAAGAACAGCGGCAACTACAGGACCACGAGTCATGAATTCTACCAATTCACCATAAAATGGACGCTCGCTGTGTACTGAATAAAATTCCTGTGCATCGGCAACAGTCATTTGAGTTTTCTTAAGAGCGACGATTCTAAAACCGCTAGCTGTAATTTTGTCAAGTATAGCACCTGTGTGACCGTCTTCAACGCCGTCAGGCTTAATCATAGTAAATGTTCTATTCGTTGCCATTTTCATATTTTTTTTTAAAATGCGCTGCAAAAATAAGGTATTAGTTAGTTTTGGTGGAGTTTTATTAAAATATAATTTGGGAGGAGTGACTGATCAATATATGATTGTGTCAACTAATTTGAAACCTGTACCCAACTATAACTCTAGGGAAAACTAATCTCAAGAGAATTGAAAGACATATAAATGGGATATAATCAACAAAAAAGGACAAAAGTCATGCTTTTTAAGCAACTAGAGTTGAATAGTGCTTTCTACATAAAACTAAGGAGTTTTAAATAATAATACTTATTACTTTATAACCACTAACCATTATTTACTGCCAATTAAAGCCGTAAATCCTTACTTTTGCTTTACTATGAATAAAGATCAAATTCAAAGCTTGAAACATGAGCTTTCCACTCCTAAAAAAATAGTCATTGTTCCACATAAAAATCCAGATGGAGATGCGGTGGGTTCTGTAATTGCTCTATATGGCTACCTGCTTGAGTTAGGACATCATGTGCACATGATCAGTCCGAATGATTTTCCTGCTTTTTTAAAATGGATGGAAAACAGTGACTTATTCTTGAACTACGAGAAAGAAAAAGAACAGTCTGATGCATTAATTAGGGAGGCTGATATGATCTTTAATCTCGATCACAACGCATTTCATCGTGCAGGAACTATGGAGTTTATACTTAAGGAAGTAGATGCGACCTTTGTTATGATTGACCATCACCAGCAACCAGACGATTTTGCTACCTATATCTATAGTGACACTTCTATGAGCTCTACTTGTGAAATGATTTATCACTTTCTTGAAATGATGAATGATACAGACAAGATTAATCCGGCTATGGCTGCTGCTATGTACACAGGGATTCTTACGGATACTGGTAGTTTTAAATACAGTTCTACTACCTCTACTACCCTGCGTGTTGCGGCAAACCTTGTGGATAAAGGAGCAAATAGTGAAGCGATCAACCGTAAAATTTATGACGTAAATACACCCTCAAGAATGAAATTACTAGGTGTAGCTTTAAATAATATGGTTGTTTTAGAAAAATACCGAACTGCTTATATCACCTTAACTCAAAAGGAACTGGACGATAATAATTTTAAAAAAGGCGATACAGAAGGTTTTGTCAACTATGCCCTAAGCTTAGACGGAATCGTTTTTGCACAAATTCTTATAGAAAAAGAAAGTGAAGCGATTATAAAAACATCTTTAAGGTCTAAAGGTGATTTTGATGTCAATCAATTGGCTAGAGAAAACTGGGAAGGTGGCGGCCATAAAAATGCCGCTGGAGGTAAATCTGATTTATCAATGACAGAGACAGTAAATAAATTAATTAGTATCTTGCCCGCTTATGAAAAAGAGCTCCATGAAGTTGTTATTTAGAACCTTTCTTATAGGTGTTTTATTCGTCTCTCTTCAAGGCTGTAGCAAGAAGGTTGAGGCTAGAAAGCCTATTACCACAACTACCAGCTCTAGCATACAGCAATCTATAGAAACAAACAAGAAACTTAATGCCGCTGAGGAGCAAGCTATAGAAAACATTATTAAGAATATCGATCAAAAATTTGAGCGCAGCGCTAACGGATTTTACTACTCTTTCACTAAAAAGGATTCAACCGTCGGTATACAACCCAAATTTGGAGACCGTGTAACTTTTGAATACGACGCGGTAGCCTTAAACGGAGATACCATTTATAGGAAAGAAGAACTCTCCCCAATAACTAAAAGTCTGGATCAAGAATACGGCATTTTTAGAGGTATGCGAGCAGCGTTGAAATTGATGAAGACTGATGAAGAAATGATTGTCTTTTTCCCATCTTATTCTGCTTATGGATATTATGGAGATAATAATCGAATAGGTTCAAATACCCCATTTAAAAGTCGTGTAAGACTCTTAGGTATAAACTTAAAGG
This sequence comes from Nonlabens sp. MB-3u-79, assembly GCF_002831625.1. Classification (NCBI taxonomy): domain Bacteria; kingdom Pseudomonadati; phylum Bacteroidota; class Flavobacteriia; order Flavobacteriales; family Flavobacteriaceae; genus Nonlabens; species Nonlabens sp. MB-3u-79. Next base: position 2,505,536 of record NZ_CP025116.1, read on the forward strand.
AATAAAAGTAGAATAAGTGTTTTAGTTTTTTTCTTCTAAAGAAACTAAAAATTATAATGAACTTGATTTAGTGTAAATGCAAATAATTAAATATATTTAAACAAAAATAAATTAGTAAAATGAAAAAAATCCACGGACTCATTGCAATTCTTGCCCTCGTATTTATGGCATCATCTTGTGAAGACAAATATCCAGACGTAGAAGATGGTATCTATGTAGAAATTCAAACTAACAAAGGGACCATGTTTGCTCAATTATATTATGAAGAGGCACCTGTTTCTAGTGCTAACTTTGTTGCGTTAGCAGAAGGGAAACACCCCTTAGTAAACGATTCGTTAAAAGGAAAACCTTTTTATGACGGATTAATTTTTCATAGAGTTATGAAAGATTTTATGATCCAAGGTGGTGATGTAAGCGGTACTGGTAGCGGTGATGTAGGTTATAAATTTGATCAAGAAGTAAATGATACTTTAAAGCACGATTCAAAAGGTATACTTTCTATGGCAAATGCTGGACCTAATACTAATGGAAGTCAGTTCTTTATCATGCATAAAGAAAACCCTAGTTTAGACATGCGTTATAATGTATTTGGTAAAGTAGTACAAGGCCTAGAAGTAGTTGACTCTATAGCGCTAACTCCGGTAAACGGTCAGCGTCCTGTGGATTCAATGATCATGCAAAAAGTTTCCATTATTCGTAAGGGAAAAGCTGCAAAGAAATGGGATGCGGTTAAAACTTTTGAAGATGCTATTAGTGCCGCTGAGGCTAAAAAAGAAGAAGCTGCTAAACTAGCTGCCGAAAGAAGTGCTGCTGCACCAGCTGCAAGAGCGGTAAAAGCGGAAGAACTTGCTGTTCTAAAAGAAATGGCAATCAAATTACCGAATAGCAACGTTATGATTTATGTGAAAACTAAAGGAGATGGTGAAAAACCAGCTGAAGGTGCTTCTGTCATGATGGATTATAGTGGTTTCTTTTTGGACGGTACTCTATTTGACTCTTCGATTCTTGAGGTTGCTCAGAATTTTGATAATATTAATGCTAGGAAAGAACAAATGGGTGCTTATGCTCCTATGCCAGTGCAATACAGTTCTTCTGTAGGAATGGTTCAAGGCTTTAAAGATGCTATGTTAAGTATGAACTACGGTGATGAAATCGTAGCATTCATCCCTTCTGATCTCGCTTATGGCGAGCGTGGTGCAGGTGGTGTCATCCCTCCTAACACCGATCTTGTTTTTGAAATGAAGATCACTAAATAAAATATATTGAGCTGCGGCTCTTTAATTTATATCAAGCGCATTGTTGTATTCAATGCGTTTTTTTTTGTTTAAAATTAAGATGAATTTTAAAGGTCTATAGACTCTATTCATTAATTTAGTCTTATGAAAAAAATAATCTACACCGACCTCGCTCCTAAGCCTATTGGTCCTTATAATCAAGCTGTTTACTATAAAAATGCTTATGAACACACCCTGTATACGAGTGGCCAAATCGCCATCGACCCCAGTACAGGAGAATTAAAAATAGACGATCTTAAGGAAGAAACCCATTTGGTGATGAAACACCTAGAGAGTCTGTTAAAGCAGGTAGATATGACTTTTGAACATGTTCTTAAAACGAGTATATTTCTAAGTGATATGTCCAACTTTGCGATCGTAAATGAGGTTTATGGAAGTTATTTTAGGGAAGAAACAGCACCTGCAAGAGAAACTGTAGAAGTAGCCAACTTGCCTAAATATGTGAATGTTGAAATTTCACTCATCGCAAAGCACGAGATATAAATGTCTATAGCAAATTCTGAACTCATCATCAATCCAGATGGGAGTATTTACCATCTCAACCTAAAACCTCACCAACTGGCAGATACCGTTATTACTGTAGGGGATCCTGAACGTGTGAGCGAAGTGTCTAAATACTTTGATGTGATTGAAGTAAAGGTAGGAAAACGCGAATTCCACACGCATACAGGTATTTACAAAAATAAACGCATCAGTGTGATTTCTACAGGTATTGGAACTGATAATATTGATATCGTTTTCAATGAGTTGGACGCATTAGTTAATGTCGATTTTAAAACTAGAGAGATTCATAAGGAACTCAAGTCTTTAGACATTATACGCGTAGGAACTAGTGGTGCTGTTCAAAGTGATATTTCTGTGGATAGTTTTTTACTGTCCCAACGAGGAATAGGCTTTGACAGTTTGATGCATTGGTATGAAAGTGATGGTGGTGATACCGCTTTCGCGAAAGCGGTATCACAACAAATACCTAGATCAAAATTACATGCGACCCCTTATGTGGTTGCTTGCGATCCAGACCTTGCCAAAAAGTTTCAAACTATGGAAATGAAAAATGGCAATACCATCACTAACGTAGGCTTTTACGGGCCGCAAAGTCGTAAAATAAGACTGGAACCCGCAGAGAAAAACATCAATACGTATATAGCAGATTTTAACTTTGAAGGACATAAAATCACCAACTTAGAAATGGAAACCGCTGGAATCTATGCTATGTCAACACTTTTAGGACATAGAGCTGTTTCATTAAACGCCATACTTGCAAATCGCGCTACTGGAGAGTTCTCTTCTCAACCTACGGCAACGGTAGAGAAACTTATCAGATTCACACTAGATGCTATTGTGGCTTAACACAAGTCATGAATAGCCTTTAGACTTTCTTATTTACTTAACACCTGTGTACTATCTTTGTATTCAATGGAAAAAAAAACAACCATAAAAATCGGCGGTGTACCAGAGCATTTTAATTTGCCATGGCACTTAGCTCTTGAGGATGATGCTTTCGCAAAAGAGGGAATAGATTTACAATGGCAAGATGTACCGGAAGGAACTGGACGCATGAGTAAACTTCTACGCAACGAAAAACTAGACGTTGCATGTATATTGACTGACGGTATTGTAAAAGATATCATCGCGGGTAACAAATCGCGTATCCTTCAAGTATATGTTTCTTCACCACTACTTTGGGGTGTTCATGCGCCTGCACAAATTGAAGCAGATCGCACCGAACAATTAGAAGATGGAAAAATTGCTATAAGCCGTTATGGAAGCGGTTCCCACTTGATGAGTTACCTTCTTGCAAAAAGACATGGATGGGATACGGAAGACATAGAATTTGAATTGATCAATACTCTCGATGGAGCTGTAAAAGCACTGAGTACTAATAAAGCGCAACTATTTCTTTGGGAACGCTACATGACCCAACCTATAGTAGATCAAGGTATTTTTAAACGCCTAGAAACGATCGCCACTCCTTGGCCTAGTTTTGTCATTGCCGCTACCGAAAACTGTATCAAAGAAAAAGAAGAAGCCTTATCAAAAATGCTGCACATTATCAATATATACACAGCAGACTTTAAGTCTATACCCAGTATAGACCGCACTGTTGCTTCTCATTACAACCTTCAAGTAGGAGATGTACAACAATGGTTGTTGCGCACCGAGTTTAGTAGTGAACAACTGTTGGAAAGCACGGTGGACACCATTATTGAGGAATTTACAGCTGTGGGTATCATTGATAGAAAGGTGACGCTAAAAGACTTGGTCCATTATGTTCCTAAAATAGATGAAGAAGAATAGATCTTATTCAATAACTAATTTATAAATTCAAAACTCCATCACTAAAGATTCATTCACCCTACTTTCTTCTCCATTACAAGGCTTTACAGAATTTAGATTTCGTAACGCTTTCCATAAATATTTTGGAGGTATAGATGCTTTTTATGCACCTTATATAAGGTTCAATAACAAGCCAGAAATAAGTAATAAATACCAACGGGATCTACAATTAGAAAACAACCACGTTCCAGAGTTGATACCGCAAGTGATGACTAATGATGCCGATGAATTTCTTATAGCTGTTCATTACATCAGATCCCTAGGGTATAAAGAACTCAACTGGAATCTTGGCTGTCCCTATCCTATGGTGACTAAAAAAGGAATGGGTTCTGGATTAATTTGTGATCCTGTAAAAATCGATCAAATTTTAGAACGCGTTCATGCAGAGACTGATGTCATTGTTTCTATGAAAATGAGAATGGGTTATCTAGAACCGACAGAGATTTTAGGAACCTTTCCTATTTTAGAAAAATACCCAATTAAGAATATAGCCATACATGCACGCATTGGTAAACAACTGTATAAAGGCGGCGTAGATCTGGAGTCTTTTCAAAAATGTCTAGACACTTCAAAACACCAACTCTACTACAATGGGGACATAACCACTGTGGCTGGTTTTAGAGAAATGCAAGCCTTATTCCCTAAAATTAATCACTGGATGATAGGTCGTGGACTCATTGCAGATCCTTTCCTGCCCAGTATGATCAGAGCAAACACAGAAATATACCCAGAGAACAGATGGGAGATATTTAGAGAGTTCCATGATACTATGTATAAAGAATACGATGAATTTCTTCAAGGCCCTACTCCTATCAAAATGAAAATGCAAGGCTTTTGGGAATACTGGTCACAGACATTTCCCAATCCGCAGAAAGCGTTTAAAGCCATCAAAAAAGCAAATAACCCAAGGGCTTATCAGCAAGCAGTAAATGATAATTTAAAAACGGTTTCATAACTCTTCTAAGGTTTAAAAAGAAACGTATTGCTTTCTTACAGTAACTAATTAAGGATGATCTTCTATTTTCTCAGAAAACAGAAAACAGAACCTTTACAAACCTTAAATTTGCGTACTACAAAATTTCATGCAAAAAGACCTTTTCCTTTTCACCCCACCTTTTACACAACTGAATACACCGTATCCGGCAACGGCTTATATCAAAGGATTTCTAAATACTAAAAACATTGATTCTTATCAAATGGATTTGGGTATCGAAGTCATTTTAGAATTGTTTTCATCTATAGGAATGAGAAAGGTTTTTGAGGATGCGCGGGATAAAAACAGTATTCTAAGCGATAACAGTCAGCGCATCTATGCGTTAAAAGATCATTATATAAGACCGCTGGACAACATCATCTCTTTCCTTCAAGGTCATAACGATACTTTTGCAAGACAAATTTGTACGGATAACTTCCTTCCACAAGCCTCTAGATTTGACCAAATAGACGACTTGGAATGGGCTTTTGGAAATATGGGAATACAAGATAAGGCTAAGCACCTCGCTACCTTATACTTGGAAGACCTATCTGATTTTATAGTAGATTGTGTAGATGATCATTTCGGTTTTAGTCGTTATGCAGAGCGGTTGGGAATGAGTGCCAACAGTTTTGATGAGCTATATGAAGAGCTGCAACAACCATTATCCTACATAGATGAGATAACCGTCTCTATTTTAGAAAAGAAACTCCAGGAAACCCAACCAAAATTGGTAGTGATGTCCATACCATTCCCGGGTAACTTATACAGTGGTTTGAGGTCCTGCCAGTTTATCAAAAAACATTTTCCGAAAACTAAAATCGCTATGGGCGGTGGTTTTCCAAATACTGAATTGCGCTCCTTAAAAGATGCTCGAGTATTTGAGTTTGTAGATTTTATATGCTTAGATGACGGGGAATTACCACTAGAATTAGTTGCCGATTATGTATTGCATCATCCCTTAAAACCTCTTCAAGACCTAGAATTGAAAAGGACTTTTATACTGGAGAATGAACAGGTTACTTATAAAAACAATTCTAAAAAAGGCGACTATAAACAGTTACAAGTAGGAACACCAGATTATGCTGACTTGCTTTTAGATCAGTACATTTCTGTTATAGAAGTTGCAAATCCTATGCACAGTCTTTGGAGCGATGGAAGGTGGAACAAACTTACTATGGCACATGGTTGTTACTGGGGTAAATGTACTTTTTGCGACATTTCTCTTGATTACATCAGTCTTTATGAGCCTATAGCGGCCACTATTCTTGTGGATCGCATGGAGCAATTGATCGCACAAACTGGAGAACAAGGTTTTCATTTTGTAGATGAAGCAGCTCCGCCTGCTTTGATGAGAGCCGTAGCTTTAGAAATCCTAAAAAGAGAATTAACGGTCACTTGGTGGACCAACATAAGATTTGAAAAGAATTTCACTCAAGACCTGTGTCATTTATTAAAGGCTTCTGGCTGTATTGCAGTTTCTGGCGGACTTGAAGTAGCGTCAGATCGGTTATTGAAATTGATAGACAAAGGTGTCACTGTAGAACAAGTAGCACAAGTGACTAGAAGTTTTACCGCTGCGGGCATCATGGTCCACACCTATTTAATGTACGGTTACCCTACACAAACCATTCAGGAAACCGTAGACAGTTTAGAAATGACCAGACAGTTGTTTCAATTAGGAGTAATCCAAAGTGGTTTTTGGCATCAGTTTGCACTTACGGCGCACAGTCCAGTAGGAATGAACACACAAGATTATGGCATTACACCTCATTTAAAAGAAATTAGTTTTGCTAATAATGATGTGCAGTTTACCGATTCTACAGGAATTGATCACAGTATTTTTAGTGATGGATTGAAGAAGTCATTATTCAATTTTATGCACGGGATAGGCTTTGATATGTCCTTACAAGAATGGTTCGATTTTGAGATTCCACAAACAACTATTACCCCTTACTATATTGAAGATTGTTTAAACACTGATTCTTTTAGGTCTATTAAATCCAATTCAAAAGTAATTTACCTGGGTAATTTACCTTTGATTGGCAGGTTTTCAAAGACTAAAAAAGGTAAAGAAGTCCCTTATTTGGACCTGGTGTTTCATGATAAATCAAGTTCCTTTCAAATAGAACTTCCTGAAGATCAAGGAAACTGGTTGTTAGACCATTTAGAATTATGGCAGCCTGGCCATAAACTCACCACATTTTCTCAAATCAAAACTTCTTACGAATCTCAATTTGAGACATTAGAACCTTTCTGGTACTCTGAGGAAATGGAGATTTTACGTGAAAACGGATTGTTAGTTTTATAATGTTGTAATAGCGAGCATCTATTACATTGGCTTGAAAGTGTTACTTCTATTTTGATAAAAGAATTTAAAGTAAAAAATAAAGAGAGGACTCCTCCTCTCTTTATAAGCGATCTCCACCGCTTAATTTTAATAAACAGTAGTCTTGGAATACCAACCTGTTTATCCATCTAAATCATATCAAAAGTAATAGATTATCATCCAGGTACAATATTTAAAAACACTTTAAAGTGTAAATAAATACGATAAAGTGATAATGCACTGTAAATAAGTCTGATAGTTATCTGTGTTTTTTGTATTTAATCGATAAACATAAAATCGAGATAACTGCTAAATTCACTTAAGTATGAATTTACTTACGTTAAAATGTCCTGCCAAGACACCTTCTTTATCATTGATCATTTTTAAGGTATAAAATCCTTGGTCTGTTAACTTTTTCCAGTCTTCTCCTTGAGAACCACTCCACCATATTCCTTGAGAACCTACGGCGAGAATTTCTTTGCCATTTGTTTCAGGAATAAATACAATATCGCTGCAATAACCTGGTCCATTCTCAGCATCCATCAACTTCCAGTTTTTACCACCGTCAAAAGAAATTGCTTTGTTAGCTAAGTTATCTTCCTTATTGTTCCAATCGCCACCAATAAGAACACCATGCTTGTTATCTGTAAAATCAATAGCATAAATACCTGTCATCTCGCCACCAGCAATAATAGGTGTAGGATAAGAATCCCATGTGGAGCCTCTATCTTTACTGTGTAAAACTCTAGCAGCTGCTCCTCCTGTAACTACCCAAACATTATCTTTATAGATACTGATGTTAGAATTGCTGGCTGCAAATGCTGCTTCGCCTTTTATAAATTTTGGGAGGTCCGTACATTTTGATTTTGTCCAAGTCTCGCCTCCGTCAATAGTTTTGATTATAGAAAGGCAATCTACTGTAGGATCGCCAAAGGCAATTCCTTCCTGATCATTCCAAAACTTCATACTATCATAAAATACCTGATCTCCAAGCTCGGTATAAACCAATTTCACTTCATCAGTTGCCTGTGTTATTTTATAGATCAATGCAGGATTACCCGCACTTAATAAATAAGTGTAGTGCTCTGTAACTGCTATAGATCTGTATTCCATTTTTCTAGCTTCCATAGAAGTCAGCTGAAACTTCTTAATTGCTCCGGTCGCAGCATGTATTCTTCCATACTTCCCGTCATTACCAGAATACCAGTAATCGCCATTTGCGTAATCTAGCGCACGTATACTTATAGAATCTGTCATAATTTCATGAATCTCCATAGTGACATCACCTCTAAAGGTTTCTTTTTCAATAGCTTTTGAGTTGGTTTTACAAGCTGTGAACGTTAGGATCAAAGCAAAAAATAGCATGTTTTTCATGCTTGTAAAAATAAGATAGAAAAAGGAACTAGTCAATTAGAGTTTCCGCTTTCGCGAAAGCGACCTAAATATCAAAAATCCTGTAAAAAAATATATAGTCTCGCATAACTTCCTGAGGAATAGCCGTACTTTTGCAAAATGAGATTTCACCATAATTTAGTGCAGGGAACAGTAGATGCTTTACATATCATATTTAATGAAGGTAAGTATGCCGACCAAGCGATTCAAAAGATTCTAAAGCGTGATACCCGTTGGGGTTCTAGAGATAGAGGTTTTATCGCTGAGATGACCTACGACATTGTAAGATACAAGAGATTATACGCTTCTATAGCTAAAGCTAGTGAGCCTTTTAACAAAGAAGATTTATGGCGACTTACCAGTGTATGGATCGTTTTAAAAGGACATGACCTTCCTGCATGGGAAGAATATTTTAATACACCTGTAAGACGTATCAGAGGCGGACTAGACGAGGTACGAACGAATCGCAAGATGAGGGAGTCTATTCCAGACTGGATGGATGCCATGGGAATTGCAGAGCTAGGGAATATTTGGGATCAAGAAATTACGGCTTTAAATCAACAAGCATCTGTCGTTTTAAGAGCTAACAGATTGAAGACTGATGTCAAGTCTTTAAAAGAAAAATTAGTTGCTGAAGAAATACTGACAACCACAGACGAGCGTTTTCCAGACGCACTCATTCTCAATGAACGCGCTAATGTTTTCAGAACAAAATTATTCACGGACGGATTATTTGAAGTACAGGATGCTGGATCACAGCTTATAGCGGCTTATTTAGACCCTAAACCAGGGGAACGTATCATGGATGCTTGTGCTGGCGCAGGCGGTAAAGCTTTGCACTTAGCGGCAATGATGGAAAATAAAGGACAAATCATCGCTACAGATATTTATCAAAGTAAACTCAACGAACTAAAAAGACGTACACGACGTGCAGGTGCTCATAACATTGAGACTCGATTACTGGAATCTACTAAAACCATCAAGAAATTAGATGGTAAAGTAGATGGATTGCTTATCGATGCACCCTGTAGTGGTTTAGGAGTTTTAAGACGTAATCCTGATGCCAAATGGAAACTACAACCGGATTTCATTGAAAAAATAAAAGAGACCCAACAAGAAATTTTACAATCCTATAGTCGCGTTGTAAAATCAGGAGGTAGAATGGTATATGCAACTTGTTCTATTTTTCCTTCAGAAAATGAGATGCAAGTAGATAAATTCTTGAAGTCAGAAGCTGGAGCAGATTTTGAACTAGAAGACTCGCAAACACTATATGCCCATAGGGACGGTTTTGACGGATTCTTTATGGCTAAAATGAAAAAGAAGTAACTTTTAAACCAAGTACAGGCTAGACATATTTACCGTAACTATTACTTTCAAGGTGTGATGTAATTTGTCTTTTTATTTTTTATACAGTTGATCAAAGACCGCAAATCTTAGGTCAAGCTGCAGGATATAATTATAGATTATTTTAGCAGTTCCAATATATGTAATGAATAGCAATTGTATTCTTTTTCTCTTATGTAGTGTTTTCAGTTTATCCATATTGAATGCGCAAGAATTTTCTTTTAAAGGAGAACTCTCCATAGGTCAAAGTTTACCTTCTAATAAAGAGTTTCCTGATCGCGCTTTACAATCACAATTATGGTGGCATGTTTCTAAAGAAAAAAACAATCCTGATATTCAATGGCATCAATGGTTAGCATACACAGAGACAGGAATTAGTCTTGGGTATACTGATTTTGGCAATAGTGAAATTCTAGGAAGCTCCTTCTCTATTCTACCTTTTATAAAATTCAGGAGTTTTCAGAATAATCAATTTCATACCTATTTAGGTTTAGGAGCCTCCTATTTTACAAAGCAATACAATTCGATAGAAAACCCATTGAATAGAGCCGTAAGTACTGATCTAACTTGGACTTTTAGAGCGCAATTAGATTATGAACTGTATCGATCTATGAATTGGGCTTACAGTACTGGAATTACCGTCGTACACCATTCCAATGGCCATTTAAGGTTGCCGAATAATGGTTTTAATTCGTTCCTGCTTTCTATTAGTGCTACCTACAAATCAAATAACGGGGTGAAAAAAGCACCCACATCGTCAATAGAAACAGCTAACACCGCTTATTTCTCCTTTTACCAAGGTTTAGGGGCTACTGTTTTTAGTGAAGCAGCTCATTTCAATAGACCTAAAGAAGTCTACACTCTAGGGCTCGAATACGGAAAAGTGTATCAGGGTATTTGGAAATTAGGAGTAGGCGCTTTCTACAGATTTTACGAGCATTATTATGATTACATCAATGATGAAGAATTTCTTGTTAGGGATAACGAGCGATTCTCTTATATGAAAAGGGATGCATTTTCTAATGCTACTAATTTAGGTGTCTATGTCAAAGCTGAGTTGTTATTGAACTATATAGGTATAGAGTTTGCCATAGGGGCTAATATTTATAAGCCAGCTTATAAAATCGATTATTATATCAATGAAGGCTGGGATTTTCCACCTAGAGAGTTTCCAGAAGACTGGAAATTTGCAGAGTTTGACAGTAGATACAAATTGCGACATTTGATCAATTCCAGAATAGGTGTCAATTATTATCCGCTAGGGACTAACGATTTTAAAAAGCACAATTTCTACATAGGTGCTCATATGAATGCAAATTATGGTCAAGCAGATTTTACGGAATTGAGAATTGGATACCTTTTATGTTTTAAAAGCTAATGAGGTGCGACTTTTTTTAAGACTCGTTTTGATATAATACTTCAATCACTTCGTCTTTGAATTTTTTCTTCATATTTACATCTTTAAAAATATGTATTACTGTTTAACTATTTAATAATCAAACGTTTATTTGAAAAAATAATAAGTAGGATATCCTCCATGGATCAACTTCATTAAAGTATATGTTTATATTTAGCGCTTCCTAACCATCATTTTGTGTGCTGTATAAATATATAAACTGCCTATTCAAGATCACAGTAGAACAACTCTGTGTTTGTTTTTATATACTATGCGACTACTTAAAACGAATATGCAGTATCTTTTACCCCTTTCCTTTCTAAAGCGAACATACCTTATTCATGTACGTAAAGAATCGCTCTTTAAATAAAGGGTTTGCATATCTTCTCAACTGGCAAAGGAATACATTGCTATTTACAATTGAAAATCGATTAAAAAGTCTCAAATGATCTCCGTAATTCCAGATTTATCACTTCAGCCGGTTAGCGTTAAAGAGCAAGAGAAGTTGTTTCATTTAATGATGAAAATTTACAGACCGGTTTACCAGCATCTTTGGTTTGATGATGGAACTAGCTATGTGGCTTCGCAGTTCAATTTAGAACAATTACAAAGGGAATTATCTACCCCATCTGTTTGCTATTACTTTGTGCACTTTAAAAAGGAGCCTATTGGAATCCTTAGATTTTTAAAAGGCAGCACAACGAGCGCCATTAAAGAAACTAACACAACCAAATTGCACCGTATTTACCTGGATCCATCGGTCCACGGTCAAGGAATAGGCAAAGCCTTGATGGAATGGTTGATAGCGTTTTCTATTACTCAAGACCAACAATCCATCTGGTTGGAATGCATGGATACACAAATGGCTGCGTACCACTTTTACAAACAACTAGGTTTTAAAACGGTAGAAGCATTCACGTTAGATTCCCCAACAATGCGCTCTGAAATGCGCGGTATGTTACGTATGAAATTGAACTTAAACAATAGTTGATGTGTACAACTGTAAATACGGCCGATTGAGCAACAGCCATCCACGAAGAAAACATCTTTTTTACTAAAGTCGGACTGGAAAAATAGTGAGTATGCCTTTGAAGAATTTGACATTTGAAGGACTTCACACCTTACCTTCATTTATTATGTCATTATTATAAATCAAAAAAGATTCCATTTTTGATCTCTCCATAGATGCTATAGAACGGCTCAAGTTTTTTTAAATAAAATCATACTTATTCCTAATAAAAAAACGACCTTTTTATACTCCGTTATTCCTGAGTTTCTAGATACCACAAATAGAGCTCTCTTTAGTTTAGTAATTATAGGCTATAAAATCACATATGGTCGTTCCACTTGATACAACGCAAAAGTCCTGCAACGGTGCACTTACTTAAAACAGTCTAAAAGGAGATTTTAAAACAAGTAAAAAGGAGTATCATTACTCTTTAAAAGCAAAACAACCTCTTCATGAAAACCTATATCTCTCTATGGATCGTGTTTACTGGATTATGCGTAAGCTCACAAAGTTTAACTTATAGCGACCAAATAAAATTAGATAAGATACTTGCCAACAAGAGTATGTTGGAAGAAGAGTCTGCTTTGAAGGAATGGATTCTTTTTGAAACCCAAAATGGAGGATCTATGTTTTTTAACATAGAAGGAGAGTTGCAATTAAACTTAGAAAAAAGATTTGACTGGGTAGATGGGTTTTATGGTTCAGACCTAGCAAAGGTTTCTAAGAATAATAGATTAGGTTTTATAAATAAAAAAGGAGAAGTCGTGATACCATTTGATTTTGAAAACGTCAAAGTTTTTAGTAATGGACTTGCCGCCGTGATGATGTTAGGTAAGCACGGATTTATCGATACTTCTGGTAACTTGATGATTCCTTTCCTATATGAAGATGCAGGTTATTTTGGAAACGGTCTTGCTCCTGTCAAGAAAAACGGAAAGTTTGGCTTTATAAATAGAAAAGGAACTCTTATCCTTCCTTGTAAATATGATGATGCAAAATCCTTCTATAACGGCATGGCAGCTGTAAGGCTTGATACCTTAAGTGGTGCTCATGTAGCGCCAGAGAAATGGGGGTTTATAGATGTTACTGGTAAATTAATTATCCCGTACAAGTACGCTGTTGTAGGTAATTTTAAATCTGATGGCACAGTAAAAGTCACACTTACTGATGGGAGTTCCTTGGGCGATGTGCATTATATAGACACCTATGGAAGTAGGTTATAATCTTTGTTTATCCGTATGTGCTTAGTGTGTTTGATAAGAAACAGCGTTAATTTGATCCTTTTTTTCTTGTAATTGATTTTAATGCTATAAAATAGCAAGTGTTGCAATACATATAAATGGTTCCAAATCAAGTGTAAATTGCTTGTGATAGTTCTATCAGGTTCTATTTGAAATGCACACTTCATTGTTATTTTGAAATTGTAAATAAGTCCGTTAATAATTCCGCTTTCGCGAAAGCGGAACAACTACAATTATCATCCTAAAAAAGTATCTTTGTCACCGCCCATAAAAGCGCTCAAAATGATTCATTTTTACGGAAATCCATCCCAATCAGTTTACGCAGTACAAACCCTAGCACCGATCACTCCAGAAGATGATCTTAAATTACAATGGCTTTTTGCCGATGCTCCAAAACTAAAAGCCGATTCTTTATCTGGTTTTTTTACCGGACCACGTGCTACTACCATTACTCCATGGTCTACTAATGCAGTAGAAATCACACAAAACATGGAAATCAAGGGGATTCTACGTATAGAAGAATTTCATACCTGTACCGCAGAGGCTGACTTTGATAAAATGTTGTTGCAAAAATTTGATGGATTGGATCAGTCTCAATTTGATGTACACGTACAACCAGAAGAAGTTCTAGAAATAGACGACATCGCTGCTTATAACATGCAAGAAGGTCTTTCCTTGAACGATAACGAAATTGATTACCTCATAGCTCTTTCTGAGAAATTAGACCGGAAATTAACTGACAGTGAAGTTTTTGGATTCTCACAAGTGAATTCAGAGCACTGCCGCCATAAGATTTTTAATGGAACCTTCATCATCGATGGAGAAGAAATGCCTTCATCCCTTTTCAAACTCATCAAGGAAACTTCGAAGCGCTGGCCTAACGGAATTGTAAGTGCCTACTCTGATAACGTAGCCTTTGTAGAAGGGCCACAAGCAGAGCAATTTGCACCTAAAACGGCTCATCAACCAGACGTGTATCAAACCAGTCTTTTTGATTCGGTGATCTCTTTAAAAGCAGAGACTCACAACTTCCCTACAACCGTAGAGCCATTTAATGGTGCTGCCACAGGATCTGGTGGAGAAATAAGAGACCGTCTCGCCGGTGGACAAGGATCGTTACCGCTTGCGGGAACTGCCGTTTATATGACCAGTTATTCCAGACTCAATGAAGAACGACCATGGGAAAAAGGTTTTGAAGCACGCAAGTGGTTGTATCAAACACCTATGGATATTTTGATCAAAGCTTCTAATGGTGCGAGCGATTTTGGAAACAAATTTGGCCAACCATTAATTACAGGGTCTGTTTTAACTTTTGAACATCAAGAAGGGGATCAGAATTTAGGTTTTGATAAGGTCATCATGCAAGCCGGTGGTATAGGCTATGGTAAAAAAGAGCAAGCTTTAAAGAAAACTCCTGCCACAGGTGACGACATCATCGTTATGGGTGGAGATAATTATAGAATAGGAATGGGTGGTGCTGCGGTAAGTAGCTCAGATACCGGAGCCTTAGACTCTGGACTGGAATTAAATGCCGTTCAACGTTCCAATCCAGAAATGCAAAAACGTGCTGCTAATGCCATACGTGGACTGGTAGAAAGTGATCACAATCCTATTAAATCCATTCACGATCACGGTGCCGGTGGACACCTCAATTGCTTATCAGAACTCGTAGAAGAAACAGGTGGTATTATAGAAGTAGAGAAACTTCCTATAGGTGATCCTACCCTATCTCGCAAAGAACTGATAGGTAATGAGTCTCAAGAACGTATGGGATTAGTGATGGATGCAAAAGACACCCCTATTTTAGAAGAAATTGCTGCTCGTGAGCGCGCACCTTTATACAAGGTTGGAAAAGTTACTGGAGATAACAGATTTACTTTTAGCGAGAAGAATGGTCGCAGCCCTATGGACCTTGCTCTCGAAGATATGTTCGGTTCCAGTCCTAAAACTATTATGGATGATACCACTATCAACCGTACCTATGCACCTATTACTTATGATGGGAAAGATTTTAAACTCTACCTCTACCAAGTATTACAACTAGAAGCTGTCGCTTGTAAAGATTGGTTGACTAACAAAGTAGACCGTTGTGTAACGGGGCGTGTGGCAAAACAACAAACTTGTGGAGAGTTGCAATTACCCTTAAATAACGTGGGTGTGATGGCACTAGACTATAACGGTAAAATTGGTGTGGCGACTACTATAGGTCATGCCCCTGTAGCCGCTTTAATCGATCCAGCAGCTGGTTCTCGCAATGCGATTGCAGAGTCGCTAACCAATCTTGTTTTTGCACCTTTAGAAAAAGGCTTGTCAGGGGTGAGTTTAAGTGCTAACTGGATGTGGCCTTGTAACAATCCTGGAGAAGATGCTCGTTTATACAGCGCTGTTAAGGCCGTAAGCGATTTTGCTATTGAACTGGGCATCAACATTCCGACGGGTAAAGACAGTCTTTCCATGAAACAAAAATATCCAGATATGGATGTACTTGCTCCTGGGACAGTCATCATCAGTACCGTTGGGAATTGCGATGACATTACCAATGTTATTGAACCGGTGTTACAACCTCAATACGACGCTCCTATTTATTATATCAATATGAGTGGCGATGACCACAAATTAGGCGGTTCTAGCTTTGGGCAAACACAAAATAAAATAGGTGATGAATGTCCTACGATTGTAGATAGTTCCGCTTTCGCGAAAGCGTTCAACACCATCCAATCACTTATCAAACAAGGTAAAGTACTTGCAGGACACGATGTTGCCAGCGGTGGATTGATCACTACTTTATTAGAAATGTGTTTCCCTTCCCAAAATATAGGAATGGAATTGGATTTGAGCCAAGTAGGTCACGATATGGTCAAGGTGCTCTTTGCTGAAAATGCAGGTATTGTACTCCAAGTAACCGACGATAGCGTTGAAGCAGCGCTTTCTAAAACGGGTGTTCCTTTCTTTAAAATAGGAAACGCTATTGACGAAGCTGTCTTGGATATCAACGAATTCATCATAGATGTTGATGATATGAGAGATGTGTGGTATGAAACCTCCCATTTACTAGATCAAAAACAATCCTTTAATGGCACAGCAGACGAGCGTGCACTGAACTATGTGAATCAGCCATTGGAGTTCACGTTTCCAGCACATTTTACTGGAAAACTACCCGTATTGCCTCAAAAACGTATAAAAGCAGCAGTCATACGTGAAAAAGGAAGTAATTCGGAGCGGGAAATGGCACGTGCCATGTACCTCGCTGGTTTTGAAGTGATCGACGTACACATGACCGATTTAATCGCAGGTCGTGAAACCTTAGAAGACGTACAATTTATAGCTGCAGTAGGTGGTTTTTCCAACTCTGATGTGTTGGGAAGCGCCAAAGGTTGGGCAGGAGCATTTTTATACAATGAAAAAGCAAATAAAGCTTTAAAAAACTTTTTTGCCAGACCAGACACCATGAGTATAGGGGTTTGTAATGGTTGCCAACTTTTTGTTGAGCTAGGCTTAATTAACCCTAATCACGATGAAAAGCCTAAAATGCTGCACAACGATTCTGGGAAGTTTGATTGTAATTTCACTAGTGTTGCTATTGCAGATAACAATTCCATCATGCTAAAATCGCTAGAAGGAACTACCCTTGGAATATGGGCGGCACATGGGGAAGGAAAATTTTATTTCCCAAAAGACCGCAACGCTTACCACATCCCTGCAACTTATGGGTATGATAGCTATCCAGCAAATCCTAACGGCTCTGACTATAATGCTGCGATGTTGAACTCTGAGGATGGTCGTCACTTAGTGATGATGCCACACTTAGAACGTTCTACCTTCTCTTGGAACTGGGCACACTATCCTGCTGATCGCAAGAATGATGAAGTAACTCCTTGGATCGAAGCGTTTGTGAATGCTAGGATGTGGTTGAGTAAATAATATTGATGCCCCCTACAACATCAATAGTTGACAGGTTTTTTTAATTTTCAGCACCCCACATGATAAGTGTTTTTCTTAGCAGGTTGGGTGCTTTCGATATAGATAGATGTTAATCTCAAAAGCCATCTTCCCAATCATATTTAGAGAATGCCAACGTAAATAGATGGCATGTCAAACTTCGATAGCTTTTAAAATTAGATGTCTCTACTTCTATTTATTATAATTCCGCTTTCGCGAAAGCGGAATTATAAATCAATTCTAACCCTAATAAGAATTTCTCGTTAACCGATACTGCTAACCGTGTAAAGAAAAAGTCATCTTAACAAGCTAATTGTTGTTAAGATGACTTTTATTCCATGGCTGTTGATGATTACATCAAAAGAGAAAGACTTGTTTATCTGTCGCTATCAGGATCAGAAGGGTCTTTAGGTGAAGAGGTACAAGAAAGCGTGTCCAACTCTATATAAGTTGCCCAAGAACGACCTGGAAAACCTAAACCAGCGCCCCATGCAGTTTCATTTTGTCCTGTAGAACTAGTAACTACCGCATGAGCTGCAATACAAGTTTCAAAGGCTAAAGAGGTACTATCTGTAGTATAAGTTACTACTGTAGTTCCTGAGGTATGTACGGCACTGTATTCAAAGTGACCTACTTTAGGATTACCAGATCCAGTAGTGGGAATATCGCTAGTACAATCACCTATGGACATATGCGTCTCATCAAGGTTCCATCCTGGAATCGTGTTGTACACGATGGATAAAGAGAATGCGTCCATGTAGACATCAACTGTTCCTACAACAATATTTTGTCCAGCAATCAGATCACTGGTTTGGCAAGGTATTGCCGTTGGAGAAAGTAATTTTCCCGCAGATGAAGCAGCATTGATTTCAAATTTGACTTCTTGCGGAGTCGCATTTTCAGATTCTTCTACAGAGCATGCGGTTAAAAATAAAAAACAAAGGAATAGGGATAATAGTTTCATAATTGTGATTTTTAGATTCAGTGCAATATATAATATTTTTAGTAAAAACACGTTAATAAACTATATTCATCGATGAAATACGCTTTATTCAACAATAAATGGTGTAAATAAACGATATTATTATCAAATGTTACTTAATAAAAACACCCTATTCATTACAATAAATTTTAAAACAGCACCTAATTTCACAGTGACAGGTCCTTTTATTGGACTTTTGTTATAGAATTACTATCTAATTAAGCGACGAGGAACACCTTTTTACAAACTTATTTTCTATAGAAACTATTGATTAGTTTTACTGTAAATTCAACTATCATCTTAAGTAAAGGAAAAAAAGCAATACAAATTACTCTTCTAGTTCTAGCAGGAGAAGCCATTTTTATTTTACCCTTTGTACTCGCACGTATCTTTAGGCCTACCGTACTTGATGTTTTTAAACTTACTAATCTAGAACTAGGGACTTGTTTTTCTGTTTATGGAACGGTAGCTTTTGTGTCCTATTTTT
This sequence comes from Nonlabens sp. MB-3u-79, assembly GCF_002831625.1. Classification (NCBI taxonomy): domain Bacteria; kingdom Pseudomonadati; phylum Bacteroidota; class Flavobacteriia; order Flavobacteriales; family Flavobacteriaceae; genus Nonlabens; species Nonlabens sp. MB-3u-79. Next base: position 2,524,263 of record NZ_CP025116.1, read on the forward strand.
TTGGTGGAAGTTTTGCAGATAAATACCAACCGCGCTATTTGATGGCGATATCGTTGATTTTTACTGCTCTTGGAGGTATTTATATGTCTACCTATCCATCATTCTTTGGTCTAACTATGCTTTATGGTTATTGGGGTTTTACAACTATTTTTCTTTTTTGGGCTGCAATGATTAAAGCTACTAGAGTTTGGGGAGGAAAGCTCCAACAAGGAATTGCATTTGGACTGCTCGATGGTGGTCGCGGGTTGGTTTCCTTTGTTTTTGGTTGGTTGGGGATTCTGATCTTCTCTTGGGTTATAGTGGATGAAATAGAAACTGCTACATTATTAGAACGCAAGCAAGCTTACACCTATGTTCTATTAATTTGCTCAGGAATCATTGCTTTTATAGGAGTTTTATTGATTGTTTTAATCAAAAATGATCCTTCCATAGAAATGACCGTTGAAAAAACAACAACTCATCAACTCTTAAAAAAGTACTTAGAAGTTATTAAAATTCCGTCGGTGTGGCTATTGATGATTATTATACTCTGTGCCTACACTGGTTACAAAATCACAGATGTGCATTCACAATATGCCAATGAAGTGATGGGATATAATGAAAGTGATGCCGCAGCGATAGGAAGTAACCTTTTAGGAATACGCGTACTCATAGGTATTGCGGTAGGACTTCTAGCAGATAAGACCAGATCCTCTTTTATGATGATGATTTGCTTTGGTATTAGTATTGTAGGTTCCCTCATCTTTGCCTCTGGAGTGATAGCTCCTAACACCTCTATGTTGTTTTGGTTCACCATTATTAGCTTGGCAACAGGTGTTTATGCTTTTAGAACGCTATATTTCTCTGCTATTCAAGAAGGTGAAATTCCGCTTCAGGTAACTGGAACAGCTGTTGGTTTGATCTCTTTGATAGGTTTTACACCAGATATCTTTATGGGTCCAGCAATGGGTTTTTTAATAGATAATTCTCCTGGCGAATTAGGTTTTCAAAAAGTGTTTCTTATGCTCGCCATTTTTGCCTTGATAGGTTTACTAGCCTCTGTAGTTTTTTACCGTATTAATAAGCCTAATAGGACTTTATAGAGGCATTCCCTTTCTACTTTTTTTCTTTTGAAAGTATTAGTAGAGGCACCCCTTTATTTAGAGTAAATAGCATTTATAGACATTAATTATTAGTAAAATGAGCCAGAAGCTCTGAAGCTTTATTCACGTCCAACTTCTTATAGATATTTTTAATATGCGTTTTAACCGTGTGAGGCGATATAAATTCGGTGCTAGCAATCCATTTGTAATCTTTCCCTTCTAACAAATAAGCGATAATCTTTTTCTCCGAAGGTGTTAGTACATAAATAGAATAATAAATGGTACGGTCGTAAATAGTTTCCTGTTCTTCTCCCCTATTTAAACGCACCAAACCGCGGACTCCGTTAAAATCTAGTACGGATTCATAACAAATTCCTGTAGAAATATAGGGACGCCCTTGATCGTCAAAGTCTGCATAGGAGCTGTATTCTACAACAGGAGTAATCTTACCTGTCCTATTATTTTGCATATGGTAATGCAGCTCAAATACAACAGCATATTTTTCTTTTAAGGAAAGCTCTTGAACAATAGCATTCATAGCGGGAAATAAATCTTTAGAAAGCGCATTAAAGTCTTTCCCCAATATTATTTCTGATAAAATTTGCAATCCTTTCCCATAAAAATCTACTGGTTTCATTCCTGTAAACGCAGTACACGAATTACTGATAAATTCATATTTCAAATCTTGAAGGTTGAGAATGTATCGAATAGAATTGATGTTAAGACCGTCAATAGCATGGGATTTGAATGATTCAAGAAAGGAAGCAATATCTTGTTCTTTCTGTGAAGCAATAGCACGCAGCTCTTTTCTATGTGCTTCTAGTGAAGCTTTTATGAGTTTTTCTTTACCGATTGTTAAATATAACACAAAAATTAATTATAAAATTTAAATGCAAATCATCTATGATTAAAACAAAAAAAGCAACCTTTTCAGATTGCTTTTTTATACATAATATAGGAATATGCTTATCGCGGATTTAAAACGATATCTACTCTTGCTAGCAAGTCCGCGTAGTGATATTGATCTACTTTATTAGTAGTCGCGTTTCTTTTACTGCGCAAGATGTATTGCAAGCTGTTCAATTGCCCTCTCACCAATGCTCTAACGTCACTTTGAGCAACGTTATAATCACTACGTGAAGGATCTGTTGTCATCAGGTACTGCAGTCGGTCTACGTAAGCTCTTTGTAAGTTTCTTTTGTAGATATCTACATCTGATCTAGAAAACATAGCTTTTTGCAAGTCTTGTAATAAGTCTATTGCCGCATAATAATCGGTATCAACCGTTTCTGAATTGATCAATCTACCGATGCGATCAAAGCTTAATAAGCTATTTAAGTGGCGCGTCTGTACCGATCTTAAAACTTCAAAATAACCGTCTGGATTAATGTTTTGAAGGATTTGCTTATCGACCAACCAAGTAGGAGTATCCAATACATTTTCTTGAATCCACGCTACAGATTCTTTTTGTGTTTTTTTATCTACCGAACTGTAAATAGTACCTGACTGTAAAGGTTTCTTAAGATTCTCGTTGACCCCACCTACATTAGTCACCACATGACCTACATACCTAGAATATACTCCTAAAAGCTCTCCGTATAACTCTTCAAGATCGTCGTAATTGTTAGTTTGATCTGAGGTCCATTCTGGTAAATTTTTTGCGACATATTTCAGGTTTTTAATTCCATAAGTACTGGCTTTTATTGGGTCATTACCTATTGCTTCAGTCTGTGATTGAGGATCAAATCTACTGCTCTGACGGCCAAATTTAAATTTAGGATCGCCAGATTTTTCCATAATCCAGTCATTCAAGGTTTTTGTTTCTTGCTCTGGAGAAGTAGCGTTAGGAATCACTCGATAGCCCCAGTTAGTCGCATAGTGATCATAAGGTCCCATCTGGCGCACAAATCTGATGTTTTCATCACCTGGTTGTGCAATATAATTGTATCGTGCATAATCCATTAGACTTGCAGCTATACCATTCTTTTGAGTAAAATCTCCATCTCTATAATCTTCAACATCATACGCATAACTAGCTGCCATGTTATGAGGGAAACCAAGGGCATGACCAACTTCATGAGCAATTACTTGACGCATCATCTCTCCTATTTCTTCTGCATTGGTATTTAAGGTTCTCGCGCTAGGGTTTGCTGCTCCAGTTTCTAATAAGTACCTGTTTCTATACGACCTCAAATGATTGTGGTACCAAATGATATCACTTTCTATAATTTCTCCACTTCGGGGGTCGCTGACTGACGGTCCCACTGCATTGCGAGTGGTACTTGCCACATAACGCACTACAGAATAACGAATGTCTTCTGGACTAAACTCTGGGTCTTCCTCTGGTGTAGGCGCATCCCTTGCGATGATTGCATTTTTAAATCCTGCTGTTTCAAATGGCTTTTGCCAGTCCTCAATACCTTGTTTGATATATTCCTTGAGACTTTCTGGTGTTCCTAGATCTAAGTAATAGATGATAGGCTTCACTGGTTCTACCAACTCCCCTCTTGCATAGGCTTCTGGATCCTTAGGCTCCAATCTCCACCGGCGTATATAGGTCTTCTGATCTGCCTTTAAGGCTGCACTAGAATAATCGATTTGATCCACCGTAAAGAAACCAACTCTAGGGTCGTATAATCTAGGTTGCATAGGTTCTTTAGGAAGAAGAATCATGGATTGATTCATCTGTAAACTTATAGAACCCACAGAGCCGTTAGAAGGTGGTTGAGCAGCTGTGTAAGTAAAATCTTGTTTGACCTCTATATTTTCTGGAAAAGATTTTACCGAATTGATAAAACTTCTGTCTTTATCTAAGTTACGTACCTTATACTCACTTCTTAATCTTGGACTCAAACCACTTATAGAAGGAACATCTGTACTGAAGAATTTAGTGACATCAATAAGCGTTGCCGTAGAATCGGCATCAAAAGCTAGGATGTCAAAAGCATATAAAATAGGCTCGTAATTATTGACTTTTACAGAACTATTAATCGCTGCATTCTCATCAAGGGCTACTTCTGAATACGATTTTACTTTCAATAAAATTTTATCTTGAAAACGCTCCCATGAAACCACTTGCTGATTGGTTTTACTACCTGCGTTCATGTAGCCACCACCTAAATTAGATGGAATTTGAGCGATACGACTTACCCATAACATATCTTTTTTCAACAAGTTGTTAGGTATCTCATAGAAAAAGTCCTCTCCTACTTGATGGGTTTTAAAAAGACCTTCGTCCGTGAGGGCTTCACTTGTGATGACTGTATCATAAGATTTGAATTTTGATTTTTTCTTGCTGCTTTTTGCTGCAGCTTCTTTACTAGCTTCAGCCACTGCTTTTTGAGTTGTTTTACAACTACTCAATAATAAAGTCATTGCTATGACTAGGGTGGCGAGGATTATTTTTTTCATTTCTAAAGGGATCATTTAAATTCAGGAACAAAATAGGACATAATTACCACCTTTTATTTCAGATGTAAAAAGCTTAACAAAACTCTAAGAAATAAGTTGCTCAGCTTTTAGCTCGAGTAAACGACTCGATTTGATCAACAGTTTAAAGGTTTAATCGGTTTTCTGCGGTCAAAATGAAAATATTTTGTTGTCCTATTATTCCTTTTTAAAAGCCTTCAAAAAAAAGTACTCCCATTGATATGTGAGGCACTTGTATCTCATCCAGAAATGAATATGGCCTAGAAAAGAGGTTGAAAAACCCTGCCTTGAAGTAAACCTTTTGAGAAGGAACCATTAAAGAATTATTTTAAGATATTCTGAAAACAGTATAAAACAAAACTGTTGTATGGCTACATTGTTGGTTAGCAGTTATCTAATTCTGATTTTTGCAAATAAACTACCTTATAGAGTTTGCGATGAAGTTAGTTGCTGTTCCGCTTTCGCGAAAGCGTGTAAAAAATACCTCTCTAGAAAACATAAAATAATTGCTCATATCCTTAAAGTAGCTTAACTTTACTTTATATGACTGATGTCGAGATCAAAGAAGAAAATAAGCAGATAGCTAGAGGTTATAAAGATCTTTTAAAGATAAGTTATCAAATGCTTAACGATGAAGATAAAAAGCTGATTAGAAAGGCTTTTGACATCGCGGTAGAGGCACATGCTCCACAGCGTAGGAAGTCTGGGGAGGCTTATATTTTCCATCCCATAGCCGTAGCAAAAATAGTAGCTAAGCAAATAGGCTTAGACGCAACAGCCATAGCTGCAGCATTGTTACACGATGTTGTAGAAGATACACAATACACACTTTCAGACATAGAACAACTTTTTGGGGAAACTATTGCTCGCATAGTAGACGGTCTGACAAAGATTGCCCATCTTAAAAAGGATGCTGATATCTCGCAACAGGCAGAGAATTTCCGTAAAATGTTATTGACGCTTAATGATGACATTCGGGTGATCATTATCAAAATAGCAGACCGTTTGCACAACATGCAGACAATGGATAGCATGCCCGACTATAAGCAAGTTAAAATAGCTAGTGAAACCCTTTATATCTATGCTCCCATTGCACATAGGTTAGGACTTTATAACATCAAGACAGAACTGGAAGATTTAGGTTTAAAGTACACAGAACCTGAAGTTTTTGAAGATATCCAGCAATCCATTATTGAAAGTAAAGAAGAGCAAAAAGAGTATATAAAGAATTTTAGTGGTGTTATCGATGAGAGTTTAAAAAGTGAAGGACTGGAATACCGTATTTCTGGTAGGCCTAAATCTGTTTTTTCTATACGTCGCAAGATGCTCAAACAAGGGGTGACTTTTGATGAAGTCTATGACAAGTTTGCCGTGCGCATCATTTTTAGAAGTGATCGCGCCAATGAGAAGTTTCTAGCTTGGAAAATATACTCGGTGGTTACCGACCACTTTACACCTAATCCGGTGCGCCTTAGAGACTGGATCAGTTCACCCAAATCCACTGGTTATGAAGCTTTACACATCACCGTAATGGGACCTGATGGAAGATGGGTAGAAGTACAAATACGATCAGAACGCATGCATGAAATAGCCGAAAAAGGTTATGCGGCGCATTATAAATACAAACAAGGAAGTAAAGAAGACGGTCTAGAAGAATGGTTGAATAGGTTGCAAGAAGCACTGGAAAACCAGGATGGAAGTGCCGTAGACTTTGTAGAGCAATTTAAACTTAACCTCTACAGTAAGGAGATTTTTGTCTTTACTCCTGCTGGCGAATTAAAATCCTTACCAAAAGGGTCTACACCTCTAGATTTTGCTTTTTCTATTCACACTGAAGTAGGTTTACATACCCGCGGTGCAAGAGTTAATGGTAAATTAGTGCCGTTATCCCATGAATTAAAAAGTGGTGATCAGGTAGATATTATTACATCGGAGAATCAAAAGCCTACTAAAAACTGGCTGGATTATGCAACCACAGCAAGAGCGCGAGCCAAAATAAAAAGTGCCTTAAAAGAAGATCAAAAAATTGTAGCCTCAGACGGTAAAGAAATCCTATTAAGAAAGTTAAAGTCTCAAAAAATTCCTCTGGATGAGACCAGCGTGAATCAAATGGTTAACTTTTTTAAATTAAAAACGAGTCATGATCTTTTCTTTAGAGTAGGAAATGGAACGATAGATAACAAAGCTATCAAGGAATATGCTAACAGTCGCAGTAATGCACTGTACTCCTTTATAAAGAGTAAAATGCGCAAGCCTAAAGAGAATCCTGATTTACACAAAGAAGAAGTCACTGAGAATTTTGACGCGTTAGTATTCGGCAAAGAAGGAACCAGCCTAGATTATACACTTTCTAAATGTTGTAATCCTATTCCTGGAGATGCTGTTTTTGGATTTACAACTGTAAGCGAAGGTATTAAGGTTCATAAAAGCAACTGTCCCAATGCTATAAGTCTTCAAAGTAAATTTGCCTACCGAATTATAAGTGCTAAATGGATAGATTCTACGCAACGAGAATACAAAGCAGAGATAAAGTTAACAGGTATTGACAGGATGGGGCTGGTACAAGAAATTACTGGACTTATTTCAGAAAATATGCATGTAAACATCAGGAACATTTCCTTTAATAGTAATCATGGAGTTTTTACAGGAGAGATTACAGTAGTGGTGCCTCATAAAAACTTACTTACTTCACTGATTCAAAACCTAAATAAAATAAGTGGTATCGATAAGGTAACCAGATTTTAATATATTTATATGAGTAAAATTATCAACACTCTTGAAAAAGAACAAGAAACAGTAAGGGATGTATTCACCCAATTTTTGAGTGACAACAAGCATCGCAAGACACCTGAGCGCTATGCTATTCTAGACGAAATTTATGCCAGTGAAGATCACTTTGACGTAGAGTCCCTATATATAAAAATGAAGGAACAAAACTACCGTGTAAGCCGCGCTACGCTTTATAATACCATAGAATTATTACTGGAATGTAAACTGGTTAGAAGACATCAATTTGGTCAAAATCAATCGCATTATGAGAAGTCTTATTTTGATAGACAGCACGATCATTTGATCCTGACCGATAACCACGAAGTGATCGAATTTTGTGACCCGAGAATTGAGTCGATAAAAAAAACAATTGAAGAGGTGTTTGATGTGACAATTACCAATCATTCTTTATACTTTTACGGAGTTAAAAACACAACTGAAAAACAGTAACAATGGCAGTAGATTTATTGCTCGGCCTTCAATGGGGTGACGAGGGAAAAGGAAAGATCGTAGACGTATTAACCTCTAAATATGACATCATCGCTAGATTTCAAGGTGGACCTAATGCAGGTCACACATTAGAATTTGACGGTATAAAACATGTTTTAAGAACGATTCCCTCTGGAATTTTTCATGAGAAATCAATGAACGTTATTGGTAACGGTGTCGTTATAGATCCTGTAGTTTTTATACAAGAGCTGGAAGGCCTAAAACAATTTGATATTGATTTCAAGAGCAAATTGATCCTTTCTAGAAAAGCACATGTTATATTACCTACACACCGTTTGCTTGATGCTGCTTCTGAGGCTTCCAAAGGAAAAGCAAAAATAGGCTCTACTCTTAAGGGAATAGGTCCTACGTATATGGATAAAACGGGTCGCAACGGTATCCGATTAGGTGATCTAGAGTTAAACTCTTGGAAAGAAAAATACAGAGCTCTTGCTAATAAGCATGAAGAATTGATTGCTTTTCATAATGTTGATATACAGTACAACCTTCAAGAAATGGAGGATGAATTCTTTAAAGCGGTAGAACTTTTAAAGGAACTTACCTTTATAGATTCTGAAGAATATTTACAACAAGCACAAAAAGACGGGAAAACTATTCTTGCAGAAGGTGCTCAAGGGTCTTTACTAGATATTGATTTTGGAACTTATCCTTTTGTAACTTCTTCCAATACAACTGCAGCTGGTGCGTGTACTGGTCTAGGAGTTGCTCCAGGTCAGATAGGAGAAGTATATGGTATCTTTAAAGCCTACACGACTCGCGTAGGAAGTGGTCCTTTTCCAACTGAACTTTTTGATGAAGTAGGTGCTAAAATGGCCAAAGTAGGTCATGAATTTGGTGCGGTGACAGGTAGACCACGTAGATGTGGATGGTTGGATCTTGTCGCACTTAAATACACCTGTCAAGTCAATGGAGTAACACAACTCATGATGATGAAAGGTGATGTGCTTTCTGGTTTTGACGAATTAAAAGTCTGTACTGCTTATACTTATAAAGGAAAGCAAATTACTCACTTGCCTTATAATATTGAGCCTGAAAACGTAACACCGGTTTATTCTGTATTTAAATGCTGGAAAGAAGATCTTACTAAAATGAGAGAACCTTCTCAATTCCCTAAAGAATTAAATGCCTATATAGACTTTCTAGAAAAGGAATTAGAAATACCTATCAAGGTTGTAAGCGTAGGTCCAGACAGAACACAGACTATTCACAGATAATATCACTATTGTATACGGTCCCATTTTAAATCCCAAGCTAACACTTGGGATTTCATTTTAAAAAAAAATATGTCAGTAAAAAGATATCTAACTATCGCTACTAAAGGGCTTCTCATGGGAGCCGCTGATGTCGTTCCCGGAGTTTCTGGAGGTACTATTGCTTTTATTACTGGGATTTATGAAGAATTGATCAAAACAATTGATGGCATTGACTTTCAATTATTTAAAGATCTATTTAAAATAGGCTTTAAAAAGACCATTGCTAAATACAATCTAGGTTTCCTGCTCGCACTTCTTACAGGAATTGCGATAAGCATACTTAGTCTTTCTAAATTACTTACCTATTTATTGCAACATCATTCTGTTTTGCTTTGGTCGTTCTTTTTTGGCTTGGTGCTGGCTAGCGTGTTGTATATAGCTAAGCAAATTTCTTCTTGGAACACAGGAGTAATTATCGCTATTATAATAGGTACCGTCATCTCCTATTTTGTCACTATTGCCGAGCCATTAGGTTCGCCAGATAGCTGGTGGTATATCATCTTCTCCGGTTTCATCGCTATTATCGCCATGATTTTACCTGGAGTTTCTGGCGCTTTTTTATTATTGCTATTAGGAAGTTATAAAACAGTTTTAGGTTCTATATCTGGATTATTAGAAGCTGTTATTGCCGGAGAATGGAGTCAGGCATTTGATTATTTTATAAATTTATTCCTTTTTGCTATAGGTTGTATCCTTGGACTTAAAGTATTTTCAAGACTTCTTACCTGGCTTTTTGAGCATCAAAAAAACCTAACTTTAGCATTGCTCACTGGTTTTATGATTGGTTCTTTAAACAAATTATGGCCGTGGAAAGAGGTGCTCAAGTACCGAATAGACAGCCATGGAGAAGAAGTTCCTTTTTTAGAGAAAAGCATCTCTCCTATTTCATTTGAGGGTGATCCACAGATATTATACGTAATTTCCCTTACACTAATTGGGTTTATAATGATTCTTGTTTTAGAAAAATGGGCTAACAAAAAAACAGTGTAATTGGGACAAGCTACGAGAAATTTCACCGATAAACTTTTCCTGGTTCTTAAAGGAATAGCCATGGGGACCGCAAATAAGGTTCCCGGTATCAGCGGTGGTGTCGTAGCTTATGTAGGTGGATTCTACGAAGAGTTCATTTACTCCTTACAAAAACTCAACCTTAAAGCTTTAAAGTTGCTTCTTACAGGGAGGTTTGGTGTGTTTTTTGATTATATCAATGGGAGGTTTTTGTCCTTACTTATTTTAGGTGAAGCACTCAGTTATTTTACCGTAAGCAAAGGCTTTGATTTACTGATAGAGTACTACCCTATTTTAGTTTGGGCCACCTTTTTTGGAATGATATTAGGCTCTATTTACTACATCTCTATCAATTATGGAGAATGGACTCGTAGGAATGTATTGCTCTTAATCACCGGTATTCTTATAGGAGTTGGCACTTCCCTACTGGATCCTGCAAGACAAAACACCAATTTAATTTTTGTTTTCTTTTGTGGGATGGTCAGTGTTTCTGGGATGACATTACCTGGGTTAAGTGGTAGTTTTATTTTGATATTACTAGGTAATTACGTTTTGTTATTGGTAGACAGTATCAACGCGTTTTTTGACACCATGGTAGCGATTTTACAAGGTGATTTTTCCTGGTGGTTGGATCCTGAACGAATGGAGATGCTCGGCATTCTCGCTTCATTTGTACTGGGTTCCATTGTAGGTTTAATAAGTCTTTCTCACCTATTAGGCTGGACTATTAAACATTACCGCAATGAAACTAATGCGATGATTATAGGTTTTATAACCGGTTCACTTGGTGTGGTATGGCCGTGGAAAAAAGAAGTATATCAGTTGACCGATGCTGGTAAAATTGCTATTGATGCCTCTGGAAAGAAAATTTTAGAAAATTACAGCCGTTATTGGCCTGAAATTAATGACACTCACACTTGGACTGCCTTCTTGATGATCGTCTTAGGAGTTTTAAGTGTTTATTTATTAGATCGTTATGGAAAATATCAAAATACCATCTAGTGTTTTTGGCTTGGTAGGAAAACGTTTGGATTATAGTTTTTCTCGCGCTTATTTTTCTGAGAAATTTGAAAAACTGAAACTCTCTGATCACGAGTATAGAAACTATGAAATGAGCAGGGATTTTTTGCTATCCCGCTTTCGCGAAAGCGTCACCTACGACAAAGAATCTCGCACTACAAATGGTAAAAATGAGATCGTTAGGGGGCTTAATGTGACCATTCCTTATAAACAGGACATGCTGCAAGTGGTAGATGAATTGAGTGAAGAAGCTAAAATCATAGGTGCTGTAAATACCATTGTTATTGAAGATAATGTCTGGACAGGTCACAATACCGATTGCTATGGGTTTGGCAAAAGTCTAAAACCCTTCTTACCTATCCATAAAAATGCTCTTATATTAGGGACTGGTGGCGCATCAAAAGCTGTGGCTTACACATTAGAAGCACTTCAAATCCCTTACCTATTTGTGAGTAGAAATCCCCAAGACGAGTTTAGTATAGATTATAAATCACTTACTAAAGAAGTAATGGAAATGGTGAGTCTTATCATCAATACAACACCTCTAGGCGTCGTTCCAGATGTGGCATTGCGTCCGGATATTCCTTATGAGTATCTCAATTCTTCTCATGTTCTTTATGACCTGGTATACAACCCTTCCTTGACCATGTTTATGAAGCTAGGACAGCAAAAAGGCGCCAAAGGTATCAATGGTTATCAAATGTTAGTGCATCAAGCAGAAAAGGCTTGGGAACTTTGGAATAAGTAAACTGCCATAGAATTGTGGTTGATGAAGAAACTATTTATCTTGCAAGTCCTATTAAAACATAGATAATGGAAAAGAATGACAACCTGCAAGACGCAGACGGAAACTCACCAGAAATGGATCAAAAGAAATTAGAGGCACTAGATGCTTTAGAAAACGCTATGGTAGATGAAGCTGCTTTACCTAAACAAGCGGCTGAAGGTCAGGAGACTACTGACAGTGATGACGCGAGTACAGAACCCGTAAAAGACGGTTCTAATAAAGGATTAGGAAATCTAGAAGATGCTTCCACGACTCATGAAGATGCCATCCTAGAAGAAAAGAAAACGGTAGAGAAAGCTGTTGATACCATTGTAGAAGTGGATGAGGATGAGGACGATAACGAGCCGGAAGACGATAGTGTAAAGGAAATTGAAGAAAAAGATTATGATTCCATGGAAATGCCAGCTCTGATAGTAGAGTTGAGACATTTAATGCAGGAATATCCTATCAATAGTTTTAGGTCACAGGCTGAGGACATCAAAAAAGCCTTTGAAACTGCAGATGCTGACGCCAAGAAAGAGGCTCAAGAAAAATTCAAAGAGGAAAACCCACCTAGTGATGATGCTCTTGCTCCTCAATTTGAATATAAAAATCAGCAGGCAACAGAGTTTTATGACTTGCATTCCTTATATAGAAAACAAAAAGGACAATTTCAAAGAGATAAACGCAAACAGCAAGAAGTAAATCTTGAAAAGCGTCGAGAAATTATAGAAGGGATCAAACTACTGATCAATCAAGAGGAAAATATAGGAACTACATTTAAGAAGTTTCACTCCCTTCAAGAGGAATGGAAAGCAACCGGTAACATACCTCACGATGCCTACAACATTACTTGGGAAGATTACCGCCTAGCAACTCAAAATTTTTATGATTACATAGATCTTAGTAAAGAACTGAGAGATAAGGATTTTGAACGTAATCTTGAATTTAGAAAGAAAATCATCGCTCGTGCGATAGAATTAGGTAACGAAGAAAACATACATAAAGCACTGAGAGAATTACAGGAACTTCACCGCATGTGGAAGGAAGACTCTGGACCAGTAGCAAAAGAAGAGCGCGATCCTATTTGGGACGAATTTAGTGCAGCGACAAAAGTCATTCATGATAAGCGCCAAGCTTATTACGATGAACGTGATAAAATGAGCGCACACCACCAACTGGTAAAGGAAAATATAGTTGCAGAGATCGCAAAAATAACGGCAAAAGGCGCTAAGAACCACAGAGAATGGCAAGATAGATTAGAAGAAATAAACGTCTTAAGAGAGTTGTTTACTTCTACTGGCCCTGCTCCTAAAGCTGTTAATAATGAATTGTGGAATCAGTTTAGAGCTAGAACTAGAGAATTCAATAAAGTCAAAAACGATTTCTACAAAGGTCTTAAAAAAGAACAACAAGATAATCTAGATGCAAAAATGAAGTTGATCGCTATTGCTGAAGAGCATCAAGACAACGAGAATTTTGCTGAAGGACTGCAGATCATGAAACGCATACAGGCAGAATGGAAGCAAATAGGTCATGTGCCTAGGAAAGATAGCGATAAGATCTGGAAACGCTTTCAAAAGGCTTGTAATGCATTCTTTGAAAAGAAGACGGCACAGAAAAATGAAGATAGTAAGGAAGAAGTAGATAATTTTGAAGCTAAGATGCAAGTTTACGATGCTTTAAAAGAAATGATTCCTCAGGATGATAAAGCAAGCATGCTAGCTGAAGTAGAAAAACATATGGCAGCTTGGGCAAGCATAGGTCGTGTGCCTTATAGCAAACGCATGATCCAAGATAAATTTGAAAAATTACTCCATGCAAAATTAAAAGCAGCGGGCTTAAGTGCAGTGGATGCTGAAATGTTGAAATATCAAAACAAATTAGCAAGCTTAAAGAATGGTGATGTTCAAGATTTCAAAAATGAACGTTTCTATCTAAAGAAAAGACGCGATGAGATCCAAGATGAAGTGAGACAATTGGATAATAACCTTCAATTTATCAACGCTAAAGATGATAAGAATCCATTTTTAGTGCAACAAAGAAAGAATATTGCTGAGTTGACTAAGGAATTAGATGTGATCAAAGAAAAGCAAAAGCAATTAAATATCCTGCAACGACAAATTAAAAAGGAAGAAGAGGAAGCCGATGCAGAAAGTGTTGCCTCCATTGAAGGAGAAACTTCCGAAGCTATAGAATAATATTTTCTAATTTTATTTTAATAAAGCGCTGATTTACTTCAGCGCTTTTTTTAGCTTTAGAAATAAATACCCACTACAAATGTTTACATACTTACAAAAACTTTTAGGAAAACCTATAAAATACTACGAGATGTTGATGCAAAGCAAATCGGAGCATGCTACAATAACTCAAAAAGATAGGGATAGGCTTTATGAACAATTAAAAACACATGAATTAAACGCAATAGTATATACTGAAAAAAGGGAGGTATATAACATTTTATTACCCAACTATGTCAATGAAATTCCCGTAAATAAAAAGGGAGAACCAATGTTATTTAAGGGTAGTTTTATTCTTAACAATCAACTGTTAACTCTTTTTGTCGATGATAAACTACCATTTAACGATAGCACAAGTTGTCGCTTAATTGTAAATAACATCGACGAATGGTGCGTACCCATAAAAGAAATAATAGAAAAACAAGAAAATATTTCATGTAGGAGTTTACCTATATGGGAGGAGGTCATACATAGGTTTCCCTCTATACATAAATTGATTGTTTCCATAAATAAAAAGCATCCATGGACGCTATATAAAGAAACAACTGAGTTTATGAAACAAACTGATTACTCCATATACTTAGGTGGTTACCCTCAATGGAGAATTAATGACATCGATTTTAGAAAACTAAAAGGCCTAAACTTTTTGATGGAATACCGTAAAAGCGATAAAAGTTTCTCTATTTATTTTTTTATAAATAAGACTACAAAAACGATCGAGTTTTTTAAACAAATGAGTTAAAAAGTAACTTTAGTTAATTATAATAAAAACCACTATAAAGTAATTCATGACTTTATGCTTGTTTAAACTTGTTTCCTTTGCTATTATTGATTGCGACTAATTTTTATTTTGACAAACCCCCTTAAAAATGAAAAAAGCAATTACATTAATACCAACTGAAATAACCTTCGGGATACATCAATATCGTTACCGCTGGCTTCCTTTAGATGATAAAGTAACTGGTGGAGAATCTACCAGTAAATTGGAACTTCATCACAACCGTATTACCTATAGTGGCATCATAAAAAATATCAACAACTCTGCCTGGAGCTGTATGAGATCTAATAAAATAAATCAAGATTTAAGCACACATACTCTTGTAGAAATAAAATTGAAAACAGATGGGCGTCCCTATGCTTTTGAAATGGAATATAATGAAGGATGGCAAAATGAAAAATTAAGCTTTATGATTCATACATTGCCTTATCGTTGGACTACAGTACAACTTCCAATAGCTGAATTTAAACATATGAAATTTAGGCAAATACTAGATAAGGAGTTAGAAAAAAATGTTTTAAGTCATATTTTAAGGTATAGCTTTCATGTGGCCGAGGAAATAACAGGTCCTTTTCAACTAGAAGTAGAATACATTAAATTTCTTTAAGAGTTGTGAAGATTTGATCATAAAAAAGCCGCTTCATTTGATTGAAACGGCTTTTTATCTGTTTATTTATCAAGTACTAATGGCTTGATTTTATTTTTTTGATATGATAATCAACCAAACCTTCGATCGGTCTACGAACTATATTACCTACCTCATAACCAAACTCTGCAGCAACTTGTTTAATTCTTGCCTGTGCAAAATGAGCAATGCTACCTACAAAATGAACTTCATGAGACTTGATCTCTTCTCTAAATTGTAAAATCATATTACGAGAAAATTTACGCAAGCCTTTTCTCAAGAGTTTTTTGATATAACGCTCTTCTAAGTTTTGAAAAATAAATTCCGCATGTTTTGCTAAATATGCATTAGGATTAGGTTGCTTATAAAGATTAAACTTTATGAAATCTGGATCCATATTGTATAAGGCTTCAAACTTGGTCATTAAATCCTTAGGCATGTTTTTAAAACCGTAATCTCTTAGTAGATTCTTTCCGTACCAGTTACCACTTGCCTCGTCCATAAGAGTATAACCTAGAGAAACTACACGTTGCTCAATATTTACTCCATCAGAGAAGCAGCAATTAGATCCTGTCCCTAATATACAAACTACACCTGGATGATCTCCCACCGCAGCATATACCGCAGCAGCAGTATCTTCTTTAACAACTACCTCACTGTTAATAAAATACGCTTTCAGTAAATTTTCTAAAGCTATCCTAGGATCTTCTGTACCACAACCCGCTCCATAGAAAAACACTTGGTTTACTTGGTTTTTGTGTGCTACTAGATCTTCACTTTCCACAAGGCGCTCTAACAGTTGGTCACTTGAAAGAATAGCAGGATTCATTCCGCGAGTACGTGTTTTAAATAATTGTTTGCCGTTATTATCTAGCGCTATCCAATCAGACTTGGTAGAGCCACTATCTGCAATTAGAATCATAATGTTACATTGAGTTTAGTATATAAAAAAAGAGCTGTGATTTAAGAGATCACAGCTCTTTTTTATAATTTATAAAGAGTTAACCTTTTCTGCAAGGTCAACTAGCTTGCTAGAGTAACCAAACTCATTATCATACCAGCTTACCAATTTAAAGAATGTAGAATTCAATTCAATGGCAGCGCCAGCATCATAGATACTCGTGCGAGCATCACCTACAAAATCCTGAGAAACAACCGCTTCATCTGTATATCCTACCACACCTTTCATAGCACCTATAGAGGCTTTCTTAAAAGCAGCATTGATCTCTTCAAGGTTCGTTTCCTTTTCTAACTTTACCGTTAAATCTACAACAGATACATCTACTGTAGGAACACGGAAAGCCATTCCTGTCAATTTACCTTTCAAGGAAGGAATTACCTTAGTCACTGCCACAGCAGCTCCTGTAGTCGCAGGGATGATATTATTCATGGCACTACGCCCTAAACGGTAGTTTTTCTTACTTGGAGCATCAACAGTTTGTTGAGTTGCCGTAGTTGCATGTACCGTAGTCATTAATGCTTCTTTGATACCAAAGTTGTCATTAAGAACTTTTGCCATAGGTGCAAGACAGTTAGTCGTACAAGATGCATTGGAAACAATTGTATGTGCTGCGGTTAATTCTGAATCGTTCACACCCATTACAAACATAGGAGCTGTTTTAGATGGAGCAGAAATTACTACTTTCTTAGCACCAGCATCAATATGCGCTTGTGCATTGTCAAGTTCTGTAAAGATTCCTGTACAATCTGCAACTACGTCTACGTCTACTTCGTTCCATTTTAGATTTTTTGGATCGCGCTCACTAGTCACACGAACTTCAACACCATCAATGATTAAGTTCCCATCTTTGATCTCGATCGTACCGCCATAACGTCCATGGACAGAGTCATATTCTAATAAATATGCTAATTGCTCTACATCTACCAAGTCATTGATAGCTACAACTTCAACATTTTCTCTCTTTAATGTAGCTCTAAAAACTATACGACCTATACGTCCAAATCCGTTTATTCCTAATCTCAATTTTTCACTCATCTTTAAATTATTTAAATTATAAAATTCTTTTTAAAAGATTCATTAAGTAGCATAGCCAGCTAATGAACTTATTTGCTTCCCCCATTTTAAACAGTTGGTTCTGTTAATATTTTTATTAAGTAGTCATGATATCACTTACGCGTATCAATTCATTATCGATATCTGTCTTGCCTTTTACCGCTTGATCAATAGGACAAAGTACCATTTGAGTATCTCTTATTCCCACCATATAATTTGTTTTTCCTTCTAGCAGACTTTCTACTGCTTTCACGCCCATGCGACTGGCGAGTACTCGATCAAAACAGGATGGAGATCCACCGCGTTGCATATGACCTAAGACAGAAACGCGCACCTCATATTCTGGTAAATTGGCTTCTACATAGTCCTTAAGTTCAAAAACATTATCGCCTGTTTTATCTCCTTCGGCCACCACCACTATACTCGATGATTTTCCTGAAAGTCTCGATCTCTTTAAACTTTCAATCAATCGCTCTTTTCCTAAATTCTCTTCAGGAATTAAGATTTCTTCTGCTCCTGCTCCTACTCCAGCGTTTAATGCAATATTCCCTACATCTCGTCCCATTACTTCCACAAAGAACAAACGGTCATGGGAACTTGCGGTATCCCTTATTTTATCAATTGCTTCCACTACAGTATTTAAAGCCGTATCGTAACCTAGTGTATAAGAAGTTCCATAGATATCATTATCTATTGTTCCAGGGATTCCCATCATTGGAAAACCAAATTCTTCAGAAAAGATCATGGCACCTGTAAAACTTCCGTCTCCACCTATTACTACGATCGCGTCAAGTCCTTTTTGTTTCGCTTTCGCGAAAGCGGTTTCACGACCCTCCTTAGTCCTAAAATCTTTAGATCGCGCACTTTTAAGAATAGTACCACCCTTATTAATGATGTTATTAACGCTACGAGCGTCCATTTCTTCAAAGTCGCCTTCTATTAAACCTTGGTAACCTCTATAGATCCCAACGCATTCAATTTTATGGTACGCACAGGTTCGTACAACCGATCTGATGGCCGCATTCATTCCAGGAGAATCACCTCCAGAAGTCATCACACCTATTTTTTTAATCTTTGTGTTCATTGAATTTTTGATAAAATCTGCGCTAATCTATTAAAGTTTTGTGAGTGAACGTAGTGAATTATTCTATATTTAGCTTTTTAAGATAATTCAAACGTTATCGTTAATAACTTTTATTCATGAAATTAGAATTCATAGACATTTGCATCATTCTCGCCTTCTTTTTGATATCTCTTGCTATAGGAATTATCGTCTCAAAAAGGAGTTCCAAAGACAGTTCTTCCTTTTATCTTTCAGGAAGAAATATGCCTTGGTGGCTGCTCGGTGTTTCTATGGTTGCTACTACTTTTGCAGCAGATACCCCTAATCTAGTTGCTGGACTCGTAAGAGCAGACGGTGTCTCTGGGAATTGGGTCTGGTGGGCATTTTTACTTACCGGAATGCTTACGGTGTTTTTTTATGCGCGTTTATGGCGTCGCAGCGGTATCACTACAGATCTTGAGTTTTACGAGATGCGTTACAGCGGGAAAAGCGCTGCATTTTTACGAGGCTTTAGAGCTATTTATTTAGGAGTCGTCTTTAATATCATTATAATGGGAACCGTTTGCCTTGCCGCTATTAAAATAGGACATGTTATGTTTGGTTTTAGTGCTGCTACTACGCTCACCTACGCCTCTATAGTTACACTTGCCTATTCCCTACTCGGAGGACTCAAAGGGGTTCTTATCACTGATTTTGTTCAATTCATTATCGCTATGGTAGGTTCTATCTGGGCAACATGGTATATTCTTGATCTCCCACAAATCAACGGTATGGCAAATTTGATTACACATCCTAATGTACAAGGTAAATTAAATTTATTCCCAGACTTCTCTAATACAGATATGATGATGGGAATATTCATTGTTCCGATAGCTGTGCAATGGTGGAGTACTTGGTATCCTGGAGCTGAGCCTGGTGGCGGTGGGTATATCGCTCAACGTATGCTGGCAGCTAAGGATGAAAAAAATGCCACTTGGGCAGTGCTGTTTTTTAATCTCGCACATTATGCCTTACGCCCTTGGCCGTGGATCATTATAGGACTGGCTTCTCTAATTATTTACCCCAATCTTGAATCTCTAGCAGTAGCATTTCCTAATCTCGACCCTAGCTTTATAAAAGACGATTTGAGTTATCCTGCGATGCTGACCTTTTTACCCGCTGGATTATTAGGACTGGTAGTAACATCTTTAGTAGCCGCATTTATGAGCACCATTTCAACACATTTGAATTGGGGCTCTAGTTATGTGGTAAACGATTTTTATGCGCGTTTTATTAATAAAAATGCCAGTGAAAAACAAAAAATCATCACTGGACGCCTTTCCATGGTCCTTATGATGGTGCTTGCCGCAATGCTTTCCTTTGTATTAGAGGAAGCTAAATTTGCCTTTGACCTGATCATACAAATAGGTGCGGGATCTGGGTTGTTATTTATTCTAAGGTGGTTTTGGTACCGCATCAATCCGTGGTCTGAAATTACTGCAATGGGGGTTTCCTTTAGTATGGCAGTATTATTCTTTATCAATTCCAGTACAGAATTAGGCTTAACAAACGAGTTGTTTGGAGAACTCCAAAGTTGGGAAATGATATGTATCAATGTATTCATTACCAGTATAGCCTGGCTGACAGTGACCTTCCTTACGGAGAAAAGCAATCAAAAAACCATCGATAATTTTCATGCTGCTATCTTCGGCAAAGAATCAAAGTTCCACAACTTCCAGTTCAAGACACTGGGCTTTCTTCTAGGAGTTATGGGAGTTTACAGTTTGTTATTTGCCACTGGTAAATTGCTTTATGGTCAGATGGAAATAGGTTTTGGATTACTGGTTATTTTTATAGCTTGTACTTCGGGAATTGTAGCGATGAGGAAGAAACTTTTTTAGCATACTAGGTGCTTGATAGTAAGCACTTTTAAATAAGGGATGTGAATTCCTTAGATCATTATTTTATGGATCTAAGGAATAATTATGTTTTTAAACCTTCTAGGTGCTATTTTTAATTCTTCCCACCTAAAAAAGGCACAAAACGAAACTCGCCAAAGGTTTCCTTAGAGAAATCGGTAGCACTCTCTCGTATTATCAAGGTCATGATTTGTGGATCACTACCTACGGGAATGACCAGCCTGCCTCCTATTTTGATTTGGCTTAACAAGGTTTGAGGTATTTCTATTGCCCCACAAGTAACAATAATGGAATCAAAAGGCGCTTCTTCTGGAAGGCCTTTATACCCGTCTCCAAAAACATATTTCTTAGGTCTGTAGTTCAGCTTTCCAAAAAGCAAACTCGTCTTTTTATACAGCTCGTTTTGACGCTCAATCGTGTATACCTGTGCTTTCATTTCTAGTAAAACAGCACATTGGTAACCACTTCCCGTTCCTATCTCCAATACTTTGTGCCCAGGTTTCAATTGGAGTAACTGACTTTGAAAGGCCACGGTATAAGGATGCGAGATGGTCTGGTCTGCTCCTATAGGAAAGGCTTTGTTTTGATAAGCGTGTTCTAAGAAAGAACTGTCTAGAAATAAATGTCTAGGCACTTGATTCATAGCTCCTAGAACTGACTCATCGCTGATGCCTTTTGAACGCATCATCTCCACCAGTTGGCGGCGTTTTCCTTTATGTATGTAGTTGTCTTTGATAAATTCAAAAATAGCCTCAAGACATCGATAAACCGCTTATTATTCTTATCTTTTTTCAACAAAATAGCTTGGATAAAACCTTAGAAGATTCCTGTTGCTAACGATTATTTAACGATCATTTCCCTATTTTTACAAAAATGCAATTACTATGCTTAAAGCTGGAGTTCTCGGTGCTGGTCACCTAGGTAAAATTCACCTTAAATTATTACAACAAAGCGAGCGTTACGAATTGGTAGGTTTTTACGATGCAAATCCTGAATACGCTGCCCAAATTGAAGCCGATTTAGGGTATACCTATTATTCTGACGTGGACCAACTCATCGCTGCTTGCGATATGATCGACGTGGTCACTCCTACTTCTTATCATCATGCGAGTGGTGTAAAAGTATTAGAAGCTGGAAAGCACCTCTTTGTTGAAAAACCCATTACCGTAACTGTTGAAGAAGCTGAGGAATTGATCTCGCTTTCGCGAAAGCATCATTTAAAGGGTCAAGTAGGACAAGTAGAACGTTTTAACCCAGCATTTAAATCTGTGGCAGACCGTTTTGATAATCCGATGTTTATAGAAACGCACCGCTTAGCAGAGTTTAACCCACGAGGAACGGATGTCAGTGTAGTCTTGGATTTAATGATTCACGATATAGACGCTATTTTGAGCGTTGTAAAAAGCAAAGTGAAAAGTGTGAGTGCAAGCGGAGTTTCCGTAATTTCTGAAACACCAGATATCGCCAATGCACGTATCGAATTTGAAAACGGTTGTGTGGCAAATCTTACCGCGAGTCGCATCAGTTTGAAAACCATGCGTAAAGCACGTTTCTTTCAGAAAGACGCTTACATCTCTGTAGATTTCTTAACTAAAAAGGTAGAAGTAGTACGTATGAAGGATGCTCCAGAGGTTCCAGGAGATTTTGACATGATCCTACAAAATGCAGAAGGAATCAAAAAACAAATATATTTTGACAACCCAGATATAGCAGATAACAATGCCATTCTAGACGAACTAGAAACCTTTGCAGATGCTATAGAAAATGACACCAGACCCATCGTAAATCTAGAAGACGGAACTGCCGCGCTAGATGTGGCTTTAAGGATCATAAAAGAATTTAGATCCCTTTAAATAGAGAATAACAAAAATTGAATCCGCATCAAGTCGGAAAATCATACATAACAGAACTATGAAAAACGTAACCGTTATAGGAGCAGGAACCATGGGAAATGGTATTGCACACACATTTGCACAATCAGGATTTAAGGTATCTCTTGTAGATAGATCCCAAGAATCTATTGATAAAGGTTTAGGTATTATTGCCAAAAACTTAGATCGTATGATTGCAAAGGAGCGCATTACAGAAGCTGACAAAGAAGCTACTTTAAGCAATATTACTTCTTTTACAGACCTAAAGGAAGGAGTTTCAAAAGCAGATCTAGTGGTAGAAGCAGCAACAGAAAACCTGAGCTTAAAATTACAAATATTTGGAGATTTGGATCAATTTGCCCCGGCAGATTGTATACTGTCCACCAACACCTCTTCTATTTCCATTACCCAAATTGGTGCAGCCACTCAACGACCAGATAAAGTTATAGGGATGCACTTTATGAATCCTGTGCCTATCATGAAACTGGTAGAAATCATCAGAGGTTACTCTACTAGTGATGAAGTGACCACCACCATTATGTACCTTTCAAAGCAATTGGGTAAAACACCTACTGAGGTAAATGATTACCCTGGTTTTGTAGCTAACCGTATTTTAATGCCGATGATTAACGAAGCTATAGAGACTTTGTTCAACGGTGTTGCTGGTGTAGAAGAAATTGATACCGTAATGAAATTGGGAATGGCGCATCCTATGGGACCCTTACAACTGGCCGACTTTATAGGACTAGACGTATGTTTAAGCATCCTTAATGTCATGCACGATGGGTTTAAAAACCCTAAATATGCACCATGTCCTTTATTAGTCAACATGGTTATGGCTGGTAAAAAAGGTGTGAAATCTGGAGAAGGATTTTATGATTACAGCGAGTCTAGAAAAGCTGAGAAAGTGAGTGCTAGTTTTAAATAAAACGAGTCTCAAAATACCTAACAACATAAATTATGAAATCTAAGGTAACACTGCTACTGTACTTGTTGACAATTTCTTTTACTTATGGACAGTATGAATGGACGCCTGGCAAGATTTTATTACAAAATAGCGATACCATTCATGGTGAGATAAAGCTTAAGCGTTCAATTTATGATTCCTCTAGTGAAAAAGTTGAATATAGAGCTACTTGGGATTCTGAAAAATTGACTTATGGCAAATATTTGGTCAAAGAAATTTCATTTGAACCGAAAGGATTCGATACCGTTAATTATAGGTACATAAATGTTAATACAAATCAACAAATCTTAGTGAGAATAATAACTTCTGGTGAAGTAATGTTATATGCCAGGTATAACGGTAGGAACGGATTAGAGACCTATGGTGGAAATTATTGGCAATATGATTTTGACGATTATAATGAATTCTATGTAAAACATAAAGATAAAAAAGTAGCTGAACTTATAATAGGCTTTGGGGTTTTAGAATCCTTTAAAAAGAGATCATTGAATTATTTTAAAGAATGCACAAGTGTAGTTACGGATATTAAGGATAGATTCTATAGAAAACGAGACATACAGTTTATCGTTGAAGATTATAATTATTGTATCTCAAATAAATAATTAGGAGTTACAAAAAACAACTAAATGCCTAAGATAAAACCATTTAAAGGAGTACGAGCTGCAACAGATATAGCTGCACATGTCATCACGCGTTCCTATCAGGATTACGGTAAAAAGGAACTCAAAGCTCAGCTCAAATACAACCCCTATAGCTTTTTACATATCTTAAATCCTGGTTATAAATTCCAACAAGAGATTACTGGAACAGATCGATTCAAACTGGTAAGAAATAGATTTCTAGAATTTAAGGAAGAAGCTTACTTAGTACAAGAAAAGCAACCTGCTTTTTATGTGTATGAAAATACAGACCCACATCATTCTTATACGGGTATTATTGCTGGAACAAGTACTCAAGACTACCAAGACAATAAGATTAAAAAACATGAGGATACCTTAAGCCTTAAAGAGACTCTATTTAAAGACTACCTCAAGGCAGTAGGTTTTAACGCAGAGCCGGTCTTACTAACATATAAGGACCAGCCAGCTATTAACGAGATCATACAACAAGTCAAGACAAATTTGCCGGATCAGCATTTTTCAACTACCGATTTCAATTCGCATAAAATTTGGGCGGTTACCGACCCAGAATTGATCCAGTCTATAGAAAGTCAGTTTAAAGAAATCCCAGAACTTTATATTGCAGACGGCCACCATCGCAGTGCAAGCTCCAGTTTGCTTTCTCAAGAAATGGAAGGCCAGCAAGACAGCTATCATTATTTTATGAGTCTGCTTATTGCCGAGAGTCAGCTTCGTATATATGAATTTAACAGGCAGGTAACTGATTTAAACGGACTGAGTAAACAGGATTTTTTGATACAACTCGATCAGCATTTTAGAATTCAGAATCACGGTAATGAATTGTACAAGCCCTCTAAGAAACATCATTTCAGCATGTATTTAGATGGAGATTTTTACAGTCTTTATTTACGTAAGAGTTTATATAAAATCACGACTCCTTTGCAGGACTTGGACACCCAAATGTTGTATGAGTTGGTTTTAAAACCAATTTTAGGCATTGAAGATTTACGTACTAATGATAGGATCAAGTACAGTTATGGGAAACACGATATGGTTCATATCAAAGAACGCGTGGATAAAAAGGAGATTGAAGTAGGTTTTGGTCTATTTCCAGCGACTGTAGAACAAATGAAATCCATTGCTGACGCAGAACTGAGAATGCCTCCTAAAAGCACCTTTATACGTCCCAAACTGCCTAGTGGTTTGATAATTTATGAATTTTAGAAATGAGCACAATTAAAGAATCACTGTTACGCTTTCGCGAAAGCGTAGAACCACAAGCCACTCTCGTAGCTGTCAGTAAAACAAAACCTATAAGCGATCTTCAAGAAGCTTATGAGGCTGGCCAGCGACATTTAGGCGAGAATAAAATTCAGGAGATGTCTGAAAAGTGGGAAGCACTTCCTAAAGATATTCACTGGCATATGATAGGGCACACACAGCGCAACAAAGTGAAGTACATGGCGCCCTATGTGCATTTGATACACAGTGTGGATTCTCCGAGATTGTTGAAGGAAATCAATAAACAAGCAAAAAATAACGATCGAGTGATCAATTGTTTGTTGCAAATACATATTGCACAAGAAGATTCTAAATTTGGCTTTGATGAGCAAGAATTAATCGCTTTACTCAACGATCAAGCTTTTAAGGAGTACGAGCATGTGCAAATTAAAGGACTTATGGGAATGGCCACTTTTACAGAAAACAAAGATCAGGTAAGAGAAGAGTTTAAAACACTTGCTGATATGTTTAAAAAAATACAAAAAGAAGAATTGTTGTCTTCCAGACACGATTTTACCGAATTATCCATGGGAATGACTGGGGATTATGAAATTGCGATGGAAGAAGGTTCTACGATGATACGTATAGGGAGCGCTATTTTCGGAAGTAGAAACTAAACTTGCAATTTATTTGAACAGAAGACTTCATTTTACTTAACACCTCATTTGTGGAACTAACACTCAGCATACCTGCACTACTCTTTCCTGCTATTTCTTTAACGATGCTTGCATATAACGCAAGGTATCTCGCTATTGCTGCTTTAATCAGAAGTTTACACGGTAAGTACGAAGAAAACGCATCAGAAACCGTACTCTTACAAGTTAAGAAATTAAGCAAGCGGTTAACCATAATAAAAAATATGCAGGCGGTGGCTATTGTGAGTTTCTTACTCGCGGTAATTACCATGTTCCTCATATATATTGAACTGAGTTTCTGGGCAAATATCGTTTTTGGGACGAGTTTAGTGGCTTTAATGGTTTCACTTATTTTATCCTTAATCGAAGTACAGCTTTCTACAAAAGCATTGAGCATTCAGTTGCAAAATATAGAAAGGAAGAATTGACCCTTTAAAAAAGCTTTTGAAATAAAAAAGGGAGGAATCAGTTGATTCCTCCCTTTTTTTTATACAGCTATTGTGATTTTATTTAAGCACATCGCTCAAATCATATCCGCCAAATTTTTTCATATAAGACCTTACACTACTACCGTAAGCGTCTTTGTTGCTTTTGCGTCCATTAGATTTCAAAAACTTCCTTACGCCTCCAGGTCCAGAAAGATGGGCTGCCGCGAGCATACCGCTTTGAGTAACCTCTACACCAGCGATGGTTTTGCCTTCGTATTTTTTTATATAGGATTTTAACGACCTATTATTGTAACGTAAATTTTTAATAAATATACGTTCTTGAAGTCTTACAGAATTGAGAAATGCCGTGGTATCTGTAACCCCAAAATGAGCGAGTGTCACCTTACCAAACTGGTATTTCCCCATATATCCTAGGGTATTCACCTGCCAGTGTTGGCCTCTGGATTCTTTAAACGCAAGTGCTTCTTTAAAGGATACAAAGCTGTCGGCACTGGAAGTTGCCAGCGAGTAGTCCCGAAGACTGATGTCTTCTTCTTCCTCTTTGGCAACCTTAAAGGGTCCCACTTTTCTTACCTCTGTCGTCTCTGCAGTTGCAGAGTCATTTGTATAAGAATCGGTTTTAACATACTTTAAAACCGAAAAGCTCATCAGCAATATTGCTGGATAAGCTATAAAACTCACATATTGTGATCTCATAGGTGTTGTTTTCGAAAGTTTCTGTCACTTCTTTCTATAACGCGGCGCAAATTTACGACTCTATTTCACTTAAAATCTAGAGAACTGTTAAAGATCTTCTTAAAAGCTATAAATACGTTTAATTGCACCTTAAGTAGATTATTGGCCTTAGCACTTATAGACAAAAGGTTGTTGGTCTAGAAAAACTCAATATTGATTAACTTAGGGTAATAAAAATCAAAGGTTTTGTTATTGAAATACAGCCTGATATTAACAATAAATAACTTTTACGCTCTCAAAATCAATTAATTGAGGGTGATTTAGCAGAATTGGTAAAAGAAATACTTTAAAAAAAAATCCTTTACAGCTGTGTTCCAACGAGATTTGATCCTAGAAGAGCATTATACGATACTAATGAAGTGTGAATTGAAGGCCCATCGCTCTGCTTTAATCTATATTTAAAGAAGTAAAGGCTCAATACAATAGGTCATATCAACTAAGCCAAGTTATTGATTGAAGTAAGTATTAGGAGAACTACTTATTATTCTTAGCAATCCACCTTCTATATTCCGCTGCATTGCGATTGTGCTGTGCAAGCGTTTTGGCAAATTTGTGGTAACCAAAATTTTGTACATCGGCTACAAAATAGAAGTAGTCGTGATTTTCTGGGTGAAGCACCGCATTGATGGCAGTAAGATCAGGAGTAACAATGGGACCTGGTGGCAACTGAGAATACTTATAGGTATTGTAAGGGTTATCAATTTTTAGATGCACATAAAGCACCTGCTTGATTTGCTGGTCAAAATCATGTTCTGATAGTTTCTTGGCATAGATCACTGTAGGATCTGCATCGAGTTTGATGCCTCTAGAAAGTCGGTTGAGATAGACTCCTGCCACTCTAGGCATCTCGTCCACCTTAGCGGTTTCTTTTTGAACTATAGAAGCAAGAGTATAGACATCACTAGGTGAAAGGTCTAATCTTTTTGCATTAACAAGTTTTTCTGCACTCCAAAATTGTTTGTGGTAAGCCAACATTTTATCTCTAAAACCAGCTGCTGTGGTATTCCAGTAGGTTTCATAGGAATTGGGCAAGTACATACTCAATGCGTTTTGAGCATTCAGCATATTTTCTTTTAAAAAAACAGGGTCACGCATCGCCGTTAAAAAACTAAGGCTATCTGGTTCCATTTGTTGTGACAACCTTCCTGCGAGGTTTTCCAAGCGTTCTTGGTTATTAAAGGTCACCTTAATAGGCCTGTTTTGACTGCGTACCGTGTTGATAATATCGTTATTACTAGAGCCTTTTTTAATGAGAAAACGACCTGATTTTACGTTTTCATTATATTTCTTTTTTACAGCGGTAGTATGTAAATCCTCCCGATTCTTAACGGCATCTGCGATAATCAAAAAGGCGGTATTGTAATCGGCATCAGTTGGGATAAAAACCTCATAGGTTTCTGACTCAAAATTAGTGTTAGGAGAAAGGAGTATCGCCCATACATTATAGGCAAAGAATCCCATGATAACAAGTCCTACTAAAACTATTCCAAGGATGATTTTTTTATAATTACTATTCATTGATCAATTGATAAAGATGTTCATTTTTATAAGATTTTTCTGTGGCGATCCAGTCTTTTTTAATTCCGCTTTCGCGAAAGCGTACCTTCTCAAACAGTTTGCGGCTTGCCATATTATCATCACTAATACTGGCGTATAATTGATGCAGTCTTAAATGTTTAAAAGCATATTCAATAATTAACTCCAACCCAGAAGTAGCGAGACCAAGTGACCGATCTGATTCTTGAGAGATCACAATTCCTACACCAGCACGTTTGTGATACGGATCAAAATCATAAAGGTCTACCACTCCTTTTATTTCGTTATTAGGACTACAAATAGCAAGTCTCAATTGCTTTACTTCATATATATCGCGGTGTGCATTCTCTAGGTATTCCCTTATGGTAAATTTAGAATAAGGAGTGATGGTATTACCAAATTCCCATAGGTCTGGATTGTTCTCAAGTTGATAGATAAAATCTAAATCTTCAGGGTCAACGGCTCGTAAGCTACATATGTCATTTTGCAACATCATGGTTTGATCTCGCCTTTAAAAACTTGTATCGCTGGACCCGTAAGCCAGATATCTTCATATCCCTGTGGTGTGGGCTGGTATTTAACCTTTAACTCCCCTCCTAGTGTTTGTAGAATTACTTCGTTATTCTTAGTTTGTTGGGTGCGGTGCATAGCTAATGCCACTGCGGTAACTCCTGTACCACAACTCAAGGTCTCGTCTTCTACGCCACGTTCGTAAGTGCGTACTTTAAAAACATGACCTCCTTGTGGTTCTACAAAGTTGATGTTGGCACCTTCTTGACCGTATAACTTATTTCTTAAATGCCTTCCTTGAGTAACGACATCTACATGATCCAGATCGTCTGTTAACTCGACGTGATGTGGAGATCCCGTATTGGTAAATACATGGCCATCAAAAACTTGCACCACAGGTACGTTACTCATTTGCAGACTGACATTCCCATTATCAAATAAATGTGCATGATGCACCCCGTCTGTGGCTTCAAAGCTGGCTTGGTCTTCTACAATACCTAAAAACTGCGCAAAACTTACCAAGCAACGGCCCCCATTTCCACACATACTGCTTTCATTTCCATCGGCATTGTAATAGACCATGGTAAAATCTAAGCGATCGTGATTTTCCAACAACATTAATCCATCGGCTCCTATTCCAAATTTTCTATCGCATAGCTGAGCGATACGCTTGCTATCTTTTTTATCAAAAGAATGCTTGCGGTTATCGATGATAACAAAGTCGTTGCCCGTGCCTTGATACTTAAAGAATTTGATTTTGTCCATTTCTACAAAAATACAGTAAGTGATTGAATTCTCTTAGTGTTAAACATCGTTAAACCTATTTTTTAAGCACAATTCTAGCTTTAAATTTAGGTTATAGATCATATCAAACAAATTACACATGAAATCATTTATCAAAACATTAGGGGTTGCCATCCTGGGTGGCGTAGTTGTTTTAGGATCGTATAAATTCTTTTTTGAGGAAGTTCCGCTGCAGCCTAGTTATCCAAAACAAACACCAATAGAAGATACGTTATCCGTCTCGCCAGTAAATTATGTTGCGAGCACATCCATAGCAGGAGTAGATTTTACCGAAGCTGCTGAAAAGACCGTTCACGCAGTAGTTCACGTTAAAAACAAAAGCGTTGCAAGAGTACGACAGTCTTGGTCAGATTTAAGATCTGGTCGTGTGCCGTACAGAGAAACTATAGGAAGTGGTAGTGGTGTTATTATTACAGCAGATGGTTATATCGTAACCAATAATCATGTGATCGATAATGCTCGTGAGTTAGAGGTGACTTTAAACAACAATAAGACTTACAAAGCAAAATTAATAGGAACAGAACCTAATAGCGATATCGCTCTTTTAAAAATTGATGCTGATGAGGCATTGCCTTATATCGTATTTGGTGATTCTGACCAGACTAAAATTGGCGAGTGGGTTCTTGCTGTAGGAAATCCATTTAACCTGACCAGTACAGTAACCGCAGGGATCATAAGCGCCAAAGGGCGTGATCTAGATGCGACAGATGCAAACGTACAGAGCTTTATACAAACCGATGCCGCCGTTAACCCAGGTAATTCTGGTGGAGCGTTAGTCAATACAAATGGAGAATTGATAGGGATCAATACGGCCATCGCTTCTAAAACCGGATCTTACGTAGGTTACTCTTTTGCGGTTCCTTCTAACAATGCTCGTAAAATCATTAACGATATTATGGAGTTTGGTTTTGTTCAAAAAGGCATGTTGGGAATAAGCGGTGGCGAGCTTAATGGCAATATTGCTGATGAATTAGGTATTGATGAGAGTGAAGGGATTTTTGTTTCTGAGGTTGTTGAGGATAGTGGTGCCGCCATTGCTGGACTGCGCAGTGGTGATGTGATTACCAAGATCGATAACATCAAATTACAGAAATTTTCAGACCTCACAGGTTATATCAATAGTAAAAATCCTGGAGATGTAGTCGTAGCTAAGGTGTTAAGAGATCAAAATTTTATGGATGTACGTATAGAACTTACTAAAAATAATACGGTTAGTATTCCTTCTATAGACATGAATTTGCGCAATCTTACCAAAGAAGATCGCGCACAATTTAAAGTAACTGACGGAGTGAAAATCGTCGCTACTACTGGCGGACTTTCTAGGTATGATATGAGCAATTATATCATCACTAAGATTAATGAGGATGATGTGAGTTCTATTGATGATGTGCAACAAATATTAAGAAAGTTACCACCTAGTGCTACCCTATTGATACAAATGAAAAACAGTGCTGGTGAATTAGAACGTTTTAGATATACGATGGATTAGGTATGAGGTATGAGGTATGAGGTATGAGGTATGAGGTATGAGGTATGAGGTATGAGGTATGAGGTATGAGGTATGAGGTATGAGGTATGAGGTATGAGGTATGAGGTATGAGGTATGAGGTATGAGGTATGAGGTATGAGGTATGTATGAAAAATAAAAAAAAATCACGGTAAAAAAGGTCTATCAGCTTCATTTATTCTTTGAATTATCAAAAAATACCTTATAAATTCTCATTCAAAAAAGCAGACTTCAGTCTGCGCCATAGGAAGAACGCCGCAGGCGACAACATAAAACCATAGCGGCGGACTTCAGTCTGCTGGTGGGAATGATAATGAAGAAAATATATTATTTTACCAAAACCTTTTCCTAGCCCTAAAGGGTAGGTTTCTTTTGAACTCGAAATTGAAATTGAACTTGAACTCGAACTCGAATTTGAACTCGAACTCGAACTCGAAATTGAACTTGAAATTGAACTCGAACTCGAACTCGAAATTGAACTCGAACTCGAAGTTAAAAACAGAGGTTATGTTTCCGCAGCCTATTAGGTTTAGATATGAGGTAAAATAAAAAGAACGCTACAGGCGACAACATATATCCCTAGCGGCGGACTTCAGGCCGCTGTTGGGAACGATAATGAAGAAAATATATTATTTTACCAAAACCTTTTCCTAGCCCTAAAGGGTAGGTTTCTTTTGAAATTGAACTCGAACTCGAAATTGAACTCGAAGTTAAAAACAGAGGTTATGTTTCCGCAGCCTATAGGTATGAGATATGAGGTAAAATAAAAAGAACGCTACAGGCGACAACATAAAACCATAGCGGCGGACTTCAGTCTGCTGGTGGGAACGATAATGAAGAAAATATATTATTTTACCGAAACCTTTTCCTTGCCCTAAAGGGTAGGTTTCTTTTGAACTCGAACTCGAAATTGAACTCGAAATTGAACTTGAACTTGAACTTGAACTTGAACTCGAAATTGAACTCGAAATTGAAATTGAACTTGAAATTGAACTCGAAATTGAACTCGAACTCGAAATTGAAATTGAACTCGAAGTTAAAAACAGAGGTTATGTTTCCGCAGCCTATTAGGTATGAGATATGAGATATGAGGTAAAATAAAAAGAACGCTACAGGCGACAACATATATCCCTAGCGGCGGACTTCAGTCTGCTGGTGAGAAATGATAATGAAGAAAATATATTATTTTACCGAAACCTTTTCCTAGCCCTAAAGGGTAGGTTTATTTTGAACTCGAACTCGAATTTGAACTCGAACTCGAACTCGAAATTGAACTCGAATTTGAACTCGAACTCGAACTCGAAATTGAACTCGAACTCGAAATTGAACTCGAACTCGAAATTGAACTCGAACTCGAACTCGAAATTGAACTCGAACTCGAACTCGAAATTGAACTCGAAATTGAACTTGAACTCGAACTCGAAATTGAACTCGAAGTTAAAAACAGAGGTTATGTTTCCGCAGCCTATTAGGTATAAGGTATGAGGTAAAATAAAAAGAACGCTACAGGCGACAACATATATCCCTAGCGGCGGACTTCAGTCCGCTGGTGAGAAATGATAATGAAGAAAATATATTATTTTACCGAAACCTTTTCCTAGCCCTAAAGGGTAGGTTTCTTTTGAACTCGAACTCGAATTTGAACTCGAACTCGAACTCGAACTCGAACTCGAACTCGAAATTGAACTCGAACTCGAAATTGAACTCGAACTCGAACTCGAACTCGAAATTGAACTCGAAGTTAAAAACAGAGGTTATGTTTCCGCAGCCTATTAGGTTTGAGATATGAGGTAAAATAAAAAGAACGCCAAAGGCGACCACATAAATCCATAGCGGCGGACTTCAGTCTGCTGGTGGGAAATGAACAGGTTACGGATTACTATCTCATTCAATAAGTAGAATTTATTGTGGTGGTTATAAATTCTAAAGTTCCCAAATGATCGTAAAATCATTTGGTTATATTTTTGTTTAATCCACTAGTTGGTATTCTGGATAGGTCTCTTGAAGGTATTCTTCTGCTCGTTGGGGTATTTCTACGAGCATCACATAGACCATGATACACACCAAAACAAACAGAAAACTGATGACTGCTAACACATACTCATTTAAAGTTGCAAAGGACTCTGTATTGGGTAGGATGAAGTTAAAAAAGTGAATAGGTAATAAGGCCAAACCAAAACCAGCACCTTGCTGCATCATAATATCTTTAAACAACCATTTCTTTTCTCCTCGTTCTTGCGCTCGCTTTCTATTTCGGTAATTTGAAACCGTCAAGACCACAAGATAACCGAGACAGACTGTAAATACAGCTGCTATAAAATAATCTGCTGACAGGGTCAAAAGTCTCAACAAATAGAAAACTAAAATACTGGATACCAATAACAAAAATATCCTAGGGATTTTAAAAAAAGCTCGCACGTGTTTCCATATCAATCTGGAATATTTTTTACTTAGAGATTTCTGCCGCTCTTCCACCACATCCATAAAGCCAAAAACACCAAATTTCTTAAACTCCTTTTGAAGGACATCTTCAAAGCTTAAACTTGGATTTTCCTTCCATTGTGCTTCAATTCCATGTGCCAGGTGATCTACCAACTCCATCTGTAAATCATACCATTCAACAAAATGCTTTTGAGTAAATGTATAGAGTTGTGCTAATTGAGAATCGTTAATTTTCATATCAAAAAGCTAATTTAGGATTGGTAATGGCTTGCATGTTTTCCATATACTCCCGCAATTCTGAAAGCATGGTAAGCGTTTGTTTTTTTCCTTGTGGTGTCAGGGAGTAATACTTGCGAATTCTGTTCTCTACCTTCTCAGCTGCCACTGTTAGGTGCCCTTCTGTCTGTAATTTATGAAGTGACGGGTATAAAGCCCCTTCCTTAATATCCATACGGCCTCCGGTTATTTCTTTAACCTTTTGCGTGATTTCATAACCATACATCTTTCCCTCCTGCTCTAGCAATCGCAAAATAATGGTGGTCAGGCTACCTCTATATAATTGATTATTTGACATACCTAAGATTCTTAGGTGTAAATATACATAAGAATCTTAGGTAAGACAAATTTAAAATCAAAATGAAAATGAAAATGAAAATGAAAAATAAAATCAAAACGAAAATCAAAACGAAAATCAAAATCAAAATCAAAGTCAAAACTTAAATTTAAATTCCAGTTGCGGTATTTTGCTTCGCAAAAAAAAATCATTGACCATCTATGGACAAGTAACAATACTATTGAAATCTGATACTGCGATTGAAAACTATTGATGTAGCACGCTTTCGCGAAAGCGAAACACTTTTATTCTATTTGATTAAAGGAGAAAGCATTGAACAAAAAAAAATAGAATTAAGTCCAAATTAATTTCACTATAACGTTATAGTATGATTACTTTTGCAAAAATTTTTAAACCTACTAAACCCACATTTATGAGTAACCCGATAGATACTTATGAAAAAGAGCTTGCTTTTCAAACCGACAGACGACGTGCAGCTGTCGCCTTTATTAAAGCTGTAAGCGATTTATGGTATGACCGCTCTATAGAATTGGTTATTTTTAGAAATCAATTGATTGATAGAAACGTGAGCCAAATCATCAATTTACATGAATATGCTGGCCAATTTGTTCAAAAGCCTATTTCGGTTTTTGATAGTGTGGAAATAGCTCAAGCCATTCTAGCCTTAGACTTGCCGCCAGCTAAATTAGACATAGGTAAGCTTACTTATGAATACCATCTAGAGGAGAATGAACTACAAGATGTCATGAGTTTTGTAATGAACAAACTAGGAGATGCCCAAAAAACGGAAGAGATCACTCCTAAAGATGTAGTTCTTTATGGTTTTGGCCGCATAGGTAGATTACTCGCTCGTGAATTAATGACTAAGGCTGGAAAAGGAAGCCAACTTAGATTGCGTGCTATAGTTACTCGTGGAGAAATTACAGAATCTGTTTTAGAAAAGCGGGCTTCACTCTTAGCTCAAGACAGTGTTCACGGTGATTTTTCTGGAACAGTGGGTTATAATGTAGAGGAGGAATCTCTTATTGTAAATGGAACCACAGTAAAAATAATCAGTGCCAACGCGCCTGAAGATATAGATTATACGGTCTACGGTATCCATAATGCCCTCATTATTGATAATACGGGAGCTTTTAGAGATGATGTTGCCTTAGCGCGTCATTTAAAAGCAAAGGGGGCTCATAAAGTTTTACTTACAGCACCTGGTAAAGGAATACCTAATATCGTTCATGGTGTCAATCATTTAGAACACCATCCAGATCAAGTAGATATTTTCTCTGCTGCTAGTTGTACTACTAATGCCATTACTCCTGTTTTAAAAGCGATAGAAGATAGTTTTGGTGTAAAAAAAGGACATTTAGAAACCATACATGCATATACCAACGATCAGAATCTGGTAGATAACATGCACAGCAAGTACCGTCGCGGTCGTGCTGCTGCTTTAAACATGGTCATTACAGAGACTGGAGCCGGTAAAGCGGTAAGCAAAGCGCTTCCTTCTTTTGAAGGGAAATTAACCTCTAATGCCATACGAGTTCCTGTACCTAACGGTTCTCTTGCCATTTTAAACTTAGAACTAGAAACGGCTACCTCTAAAGATGCGCTTAATGCCACACTTAAGAAATATGCACTGGAAGGTGATCTGGTAGAACAAATCAAATACTCTATAGATAACGAGTTGGTTTCCAGTGATATTATAGGATCCAATGCGCCTTCTATTTATGACTCTAATGCCACCATCGTAGGTCCTGACGGTAAAAATGTTGTGATTTATGTATGGTATGATAATGAGTACGGATACAGTCATCAAGTCATACGATTGGCTAAATATATTGCTAAGGTGAGAAGATTTACTTACTATTAAAAGGTGAATATTCTTGTTGAATTTTGCTAAAACGTGAAAAAGCCATCTCAAATAGAGATGGCTTTTTTGATGAATCTTATTTTTTAAAAATGTACTACATCTCTAAAGTGCTCATGGTCTCTAATGCTTTACCGATGAGAGTATCTCCCGTTACAATTTCAAAGGTCTCCTTATTTGCTGTATCGTCTTGTAATACTTTTGTCAATACATGAGCGACATCTGCTCTGGAAATGGATCCTTGCTCCTTTAATTTATGTGACAATTGAATGTGTTGGGTGCCACTGTCATTAGTTAATGCGCCAGGTCTAACAATCGTATAATTGAGACCGCTATTTCTAAGATAAATATCTGCATGGTGTTTGGCTACCATATAATCGTGTAACTCTTCCATTTCTTCTGGTTGATCAGCACCCATAGAGCTTAACATGATAAATTTTTTGATATTATTAGATACAGAGGCATCTATCAACCTCTTAGCTCCCTCTTGGTCTACCTCTACTACATTTGTTCCTCCAGACCCTGCGGCAAATATAACTTTGTCCATATTCTCACAGATATGGGAAAGATCTTGTGCGAGGTCTCCCATAATCCATTGGACTTTTTGATCTTCAAAAATAGATTTTTGATCCTCTTTACGAATCATCGCTATAGGCTCAATATATGGAGATTCTTTTAATAGATTAATAATTTTTTTTCCTGTTGCGCCGGTAGCGCCTGCTATTAGTGCTTTTTCCATAAATATAAGGTAGGGCAATAAGCTGCGATTGGTAGTAAGGTTGACTATTTTAACCACAATTTGTGCTCGAATTAACTTGGTATTCTTTTTTATTTAAGTTTTCTTTAACTTTACCAATGCAAACAAACAAGACAATGCTAAGGAAATCGCTATAATGGCAATTTTTAAACCTTGTCTTTCATTTAAATCTATTTTAATTATGAAACTTACTTTAATAGTACTTGCTTTTTTACTTTCTGCTACAACTGTACAAGCTCAAGAATGGGAAGTTTATAAAAATGAAACCCTGGAGTTTAGGGCAGCGTATCCAGATACTCCTGAAAAGACCGTTCAAAAAGTTTCTACTGCTGTTGGAGAATTGGACATGCATATGATCATGTATGCACCCAGCTCTGGCGATGACAATGCAGTGTATTCTGTAATACGCTCTGATTATCCTAAAGGTCAATTTGAAGGTGCTGATTCTGAAATGTACACTAAAGTACTTGATGGTGCCGTTGAAGGTGCTCGTAGTAATCTAGAGGGTATTTTAATTTTTGATAAAACGGTGACTTTTAATGGTTTTCCTGGAAGGAATATTAAAATTGAGATCACAGGAGCCTATGTATACATGAACGCTATACTGGCTTATAATACGATGTTTATCACACAAGTGATTTGTTCTACTGAAAAAGACAACAACACCAGTATTCAAAAGTTTTTAAACTCGTTTGATATTATTAAAATCAGGGGATATTAGGTTCTTTTAGACCCTAAAATGTAGTAGCTTCCCGATCTCTAAATAGATACATGCATTTAAAACCACTTACCTCTTTGCGCTTTTTATTTGCCTTGATGGTTTTTGTCTCTCATCTTGACTTTTTGAGGAGAAGCAATTATGATTGGTTGAGAACGACCTACCAAGATGTTTTAGTTGAGGGCTACATAGGTGTGAGTTTCTTTTTTATTCTCAGTGGTTTTATATTAACACATGTCTACCGTTCACAAATAGATGGTAGTAAAAAAGAAAATAAGAAGTTTTTTATTGCGCGATTAGCGCGAATCTACCCTTTGCATTTTGCCACGTTTTTAATTGCGGTTCCATTGATGTTTTGGGGACAGGAACTAGATGTAAAAGGATGGCTGCTCGCGGCTTCTAACGCGACGCTTACACAAAGCTATTTACCCATTAAAGAGTTGTATTTCTCTTTCAATGGTCCCTCATGGAGTGTGTCTTGTGAAGTGTTTTTCTATTTGTGTTTTCCCTTTTTAATGCGCTTTTTTGATAAAATAGGACCACTCAAATACTACCTCACTGCGGCATTGGCTTTCGTTATTTTAATACTTCCCCATTTTATTGCTATTCAATGGCATCACGGGTTGTTTTATATCAATCCCTTGTTTAGGGTGGTTGATTTTATACTAGGGATGGTTTTGTACGATTTATATGTACACCTGAAAAGTAAAAAAGCGCTAATCAATTTCACCAGACTAGAACTGTTGAGTATTGGTGTTTTTATGTTGTTTTTTAGCTTGCGCAATAGGGTTTCAGAAACAGCTCTTTACAGTGTGTTTTATTGGATACCAATGATGGGGATGATTCTAATTTTTGCCTTTCAAAAAGGTAAGGTATCAGAAATTTTAAGTCATAAATACGCCATCTGGCTGGGAGAAATAAGCTTTGGATTCTATATGCTGCATCATTTGGTGTTGCGTTATTTTAGCTTAGGAAACGGAAAGTTGGAATGGGTAAGCGACGATTGTATAATCATTGGTATACTACTTTCTGTCTCTATAATAGGTGCTGGAATAAGCCACCGCTATTTTGAAGTGCCTTTGAATCGCATGATACGACATAAGTGGAAATAAAATAGGTGCAGTGTGTCAATACAAAACTACATCTTTGCTTTCAACACTTTTGAGGCTTGCGTATAACCGCCATTATCTCCATCTAAAAAATGAATATGGTAATCGTCTAGAGCGGTAACAAAACAAGAGAGAATACTACTCGAACTTGTGTAATAACCATATTTCAACTTATTTTCTCCTTCTAGTTGATCCAGATAAGCAAGCAATTCCTTGCGCTGAGATTCTTCTCCTGTTATGACGGTGTTTATAGAACCATCTATCAGTAGAGTTTCCGTAAGTTGAATCAAATCATGGATATAATTTTTGCCTGGCCTGGTATACTTGGCAAAGATACTTCCTGCGATACTAAGCCACCAGTTAGCAGCTATTTGCCTACTGGTTACCTTCTTATATTTCATTTTAACCTCATTTTTAAATCTGCTGAGGTGGTGTACCATTTTTAACTTACCAGCAGATAAAGGGTGTCTTATCCTATCTTCTCCGTAAATAAGATCAATTTTTTTCAACACCTCGCTGTATAGTTCAGATTGTGATGCTACCGTAGCGGCACTTATGATGAGTGTTAATACTTCATTTCCCTTTTGAGGGGGTTTTATTTTATCCCATTTACACTCCATTCCTTGGAGGTTAAGATTGTAAGTCATTTGTTCCATAGCATCTTGCGGCTCACTTTCTTTTATAGAGCGTTCTGCTATTTGCAGGGCATCACCAAGAATAATGGGCATTATATGTAGATCATTGCGCTTGTACCTTGCTATCTTAAGTTGTGCCCCTTGTTTTTTCAATTGACTCACATTGCGATGTCCCACCCGTAAAAAGAAATCAAAAGAGAGGCTACAACGTTCTTGATGCAGCTGCAATGCATATAAACAATCTGGTAGGATCTCATCAGGAACTAGTAAAGTAGCTCCATCACCGCCAAAAAAGAATGGGATATCAATGCCTTTAGCACGAGAAATATTTAAACAGGCTACGATTGAGCCTGTCGCGGCAAGATTTACTAATTGCTGCTTCCCTTCTTGTACAGCTAGAGTAGAATTCTTTATATCAGTCACTATGATATTCCATTCCTTAGGCACTTCTGTAAAGGCAGTTTCATCGAGGAGCAGCTCATGCAGTGCTCCATAATGCAGATGTAATTGGGAATAAAAGGAACTGTTTTTGTGTAACATATTCAAACTTACGTTTTTCCATCTATACCTTCACAAGGAATCGCTAAAATTAGCGCATCATCTCTTATCAGGAGATTAAGAGCTCCTGCTACATGTTGCATAGGAAAGCTATTTCTTTTTTCTAGGGTCATTATAATCCCCAAGAACTCCTGAGTTTAACTATCCTTTAAAACGAATTAATAAAAAAAATCCGATCTCAAATGAATGAGATCGGATTTATAATTTATAAACTTTCTTAATGAATTAGTCCCACTTGGAACCAAAAAACTTAGAACGGCTTCCTTTTTTTTCTCCAGAGCTGTCTGATGATCCAGAATCTTCTCTTTTAGGTCTAGACTCACGGCTTTTAAAACCACCAGTACTAGAGCTAGAATCATCATTTGATCTAGAGCTGCGACCTTTAAAGCCACCACCAGAACTAGAATCATCATCACGACGTCCTCTAGGACTGCTTCCACCGCCATCGCTGCGTCTTCCTTTGAAGCCACCGCCGGAACCGGAGTCACTATCTCTATTGCCTTTATAACCACCACTAGAGTTGCTGTCACGATTTCCTTTGTAACCGCCACCGCCGCTTCTACCGCGACCACTATCTCTACCACCGCCATCTCTACCGCCACGACCTCTATCTCTAGATTCTGTCACTTCACCTTCGTGTATGTTAGCTCTTAGCTCACGACCATTGCGCTCTGCAGAGTTGAGTTTTTCCATTTGAGGAGCCACTTCTTCTTTTACATCCATAAAAGAGTGAGCGCCATCCAAAACGATACGACCTATGTCATTACCAGTTATTCCAGTAACATCACAAACAAAGCCTAATAAAGCTCCTTTGTTCATTTCATCTTTACGACCTAAATTAATGAAGTAGGTTTTCATTCCTTCTTCTTTACCTCTAGACCTTGGTTTTCTCTCGCGGTATTCACCACTATCTTCACGACCTTTAGAATGGTCATTAAGATCAGTAATCGAATTGCGTTTATAAATAGAGTTAAATTCTTTAGTTAAGAATTTACCTATTAATTCATCTTTAGTAACATCTTCAAGACTTGCTTTTACTTCTTCAAAAAGCTCATCAGTAATTTTTTCATTTACTGTTTGTGCTTTTAAATTTTCAGTCCATCTACCGATACGTTTCTGTGTAATCGCTTCTAAAGCAGGAATTTCTCCTCTATCAAATTTGATAGAAAGTTTACTCTCCATGTACTTTAATTTACGCATATCACCTTTAGTAATTAAGGCAATAGATTCTCCTTTTTTACCTGCACGAGCGGTACGACCAGAACGGTGAGCATAAAATTCAGGATCATCTGGTAAAGCAAAGTGAATAACATGTGTTATATCTTCTACATCAATACCACGAGCGGCAACATCTGTTGCTATCAATAATTTTAGATTTTTATTTCTAAAACGTTTCATGGCTGCATCACGTTGTGCTTGAGACATGTCTCCATGGAGTGCTTCTGTAGAATAACCATTGTTATTGAGCTCATCAGCGACTTGTTGTGTATCTCTTTTTGTACGACAGAAAACCACACCAAACATATCTTGATCAAAATCCAACATTCTTCTTAAAGCTTCGGTTTTATCACGTGCTTTTAATTGAACATATTGGTGAGAGATATTGGTATTTACAATTTCCTCGCGGTTGATACGCACCTCTTCAGGATTTTTCATGTAGGTATCTACAATCTTCTTGATTTCCTTTGCCATAGTAGCAGAGAATAACCAGATATTGCGACCTACGTCTGTTTTAGAAAGGATAAAGTCAATGTCTTCACGGAAACCCATGTTCAACATCTCATCTGCTTCATCAAGAATCAAAAACTTCAACGCATCGAGTTTGATCTCGCGGCGTTTCATAAGATCCATAAGACGTCCTGGAGTCGCCACAATTACTTGTGCTCCACGTCTGATGTCTTTGATTTGGCCCATGATGTTTGCTCCTCCAAAAACGGGTACGACATTAAGTCTTCCCATTTTTTGAGACATCGCTTCTATCTGACGACAAATTTGTTGTGCTAGTTCGCGCGTTGGGGCAAGGATTAATGCCTGCGTGTCTTTTGAGCTGGTATCCATTAGCTCTAGTAACGGTATACCGAAAGCTGCTGTTTTCCCTGTACCGGTCTGCGCCAGACCTATAAAATCTCCATCGTGCTTCAGCAAGATTGGAATAGCTTGCTGTTGAATGTCTGTTGGATTCACAAATCCCATTTCAGCAAGGCCGTCTAATAACGGCTGAGTAAGCCCTAAGGCTTCAAAATTTTTCAAATAACTGTTTTTAAATATTTTGCAAAAATACAACTTTAATATGAAATAGTTATCATATATATATTTAGGACGTTAAATAACTCTATTATAGGCTGATATTACCCCTTTTTAAAAGTATGAGGCGGCGTTTTTCTAGCTATTAGTTCCCTTTTACGCTTGACAGAATTGCATTATATAAAGACAGCATTTTTATAACAGAATAAAAGTTTATGGTCAAGCGAGTTGTTTTGAAAAACTGGACTGCTCCATTTTTCTGAGCTTGATACCGAAAAGGAATCAGCTTATCCAGGATCGCTAAGCAATCTCCCTAGCTGTCTTTATTAGAGAAGGTTTATAAAAACTTATTCTGCAAACTCGGTAAACTCAGTAATGTTTTTTCTTTCAGGTAAAGCTACTACTGCCTGGTTATCGTAAGTCCCTAAATAGAAAAAGCCCAAGAATTCCTCTCCTTCTGCTACGTTAATATGCTGGAAATCGGACATATTCACAAAGTCTTTTGGCGAGCTCCAGTAACAACCGTAGCCTAAGTCATGAGTAGTCAACCACATGTTTTGAACACTCATGCTAACTGCGGCTATTTCTTCCCATTCTGGAATGGATTCTTTTTTATCTCTATGTTTAAAAATAAGCAGCATCGCACTGGTAACGGCTAGTTTTTCTTGTAGCTTTTTTAATTTTATAGAAAGTGGTTTTCCAGTGGTTTTCACAAACTGATCTCCCATAAAAACGCCCAAATCAGTCAAGGCATTTCCTTGCAGGACTTTGTAGCGCCAAGGTTCTGTTTTTTTATGGTTGGGTGCCCATCTGGCGCTTTCTAAAATTTTTAAAATATCATCTTGAGGAATTTCTCCACCTGTATATTGGGAAGGAAACACGCTGCGACGGGTCTGGATCAATTGTTCTAAGCTCTTTTTCATGTTTTAAAGATACTAGTTGTTTCGCTTTCGCGAAAGCGGAATCCACCTACATATCACAAAAATCAACAACTTTATCGCAGTAAGCTATCTGCTTATGATCCTTTCACACCTAGGAAGAAGAGGAACTGTCTTTAAGCCAACTCCACTACTTGCCCTCATGTCAATCATAATGAGTGGTTTATGTCGTTTAAATTATAAAGCTGCATACCTATTGAAGGCTTCTTTAAGATATTTTGTAATGTTATCTTTACTCGCAAGACTCACCGCCTAAAATCTTTTATGAAACTCACTTTACAACTTGCTGCTATTTACAATCTTATTTGGGGAGCTTGGGTCGTAATATTTCCCAACCATTTTTTTGAACTGGTAGGTATGGAACCGCTCAACCATCCTATGGTATGGCAAGGAATGGGAATGGTCATA
The DNA here is from genome assembly GCF_002831625.1 of Nonlabens sp. MB-3u-79. Taxonomy (NCBI): domain Bacteria; kingdom Pseudomonadati; phylum Bacteroidota; class Flavobacteriia; order Flavobacteriales; family Flavobacteriaceae; genus Nonlabens; species Nonlabens sp. MB-3u-79. The sequence continues at coordinate 2,567,877 of NZ_CP025116.1, forward strand.
GGTGTTTATGGATTAGGGTACTGGTGGGCGAGCTACAATCCTATGAAGCACTGGCCTATTGTAGCCGTTGGTTTTTTAGGGAAGATATTTGGCCCTTTAGGCTTTTTGTTCAACTATGTTCAGGATATTGTTCCTTTTGAATTTATTTTTACCTTGATCACCAATGATTTTATCTGGTGGATCCCTTTTTTCTTGATTCTTAAAAAAGTACATACCGACTATAAATGGAAGCTTACTTAAAAAGTGTCATTACCTAATTAGAGTGAGGTAATGGATTATTTTACAAGTTTGAACCGCTGACCTAGAAAACAAATACATGAAGAAAAAAGCGCTTTTATATAGTTTTATAGTTCTCTATACTATTGCTGGAATCATGCATTTTGTGACTCCAGAGGTTTACTTAGAGGTCATTCCGGACTGGTTGGGAAATAAGTTATGGATCAATTATGCAGCAGGAGTTGCAGAGCTGGTAGTTGCTGGATTAGCTCTTTTTCCTAAAACTCGCAGGATAGCGGGAATAAGCACAATAGCCATGCTCCTGGCCTTCTCTATTTCTCATGTATATTTTTTACAGAACGACAGTTGTGCAGGAGACTTTTGTATACCGTCTTGGATAGGCTGGCTGCGTCTTGTGATCATACATCCTTTATTGATCTATTGGGCTTGGAAAATATCTCGTTTATGAATTATTTAGATCTTTTACAGCTTTTGGTAGATTTTGGACTCGTAGTTCTTATCTGGATCGTACAACTTATCATTTATCCTAGTTTTCTCTATTACAATAGCAATACCCTAAGCAAGTGGCATAAAACTTATACAGGCAGAATTACGATTATCGTGGCCCCACTAATGATTGCTCAAATTGCAATAGCTGCCTACTTATTGCTGACCAAAGGCACATTTGCCATTCCTGAGATCATGGCTTTGATCTTCATTGCTGTGAATTGGCTGATCACCATGTTCGTTTTTATTCCCTTACACGAGCAGATTGATACGGATTCAGATGATCGCAAAGTACAGCAACGACTGGTTCACTTGAACTGGTGGAGAGTTTTGTTGTTCTGTTTGATATTTTTGGTGCATGCGATCAGTTTTATGACAATGGACTTCCTAAATATCTAAAAACTTAAGCAAAGCTAGTTTTAGGTCATTTCGTTTTATTTAGGTGCTTTATTGAACAAATCTCAAGGGGATTGCCTCAATTTCCAACAAAAAAAGCCACCTGTATTCACTTTGAGAATTTTATTATTCTTAAAAGTATAGCAAGACAGCCACCAGTGACAGATAGGATTTAATAAGTATTGCTAGAGTTGATGAAAAACACTAATCACCAGTTGTCCTTTACTAGTGGAAGGTGTGATCTCTCGCATATAGCCGACTTGAAATTTAAAAGAGGCATTCCATTGGTAGCCTAAACCTGCAAAAGCCCAGTTGCGATCAAAATACTCCACAGTTCCTTTACCTGTATTGGTTTGCCCATTGATAAACAGCTCGTTCCACAAGGCGGCATATAGGGTTTGGTCTGTAATGGTTTTACGGTGAAGCGGTACATTAAGGAATAAGGTATAGCGGAAACGCGTTCTAAAATCTTGACCTTTTACAAAGCGCTCTTCTATTCTTATACGATGTTTGAGTTCCAAACGGCTGTTCACTTTACTTTCAAACCAAAGATCTTGATGCAATCGGTGCTCTGTAGTGGTATCATCTGCTGCACCGAAGGGCTGACCCGTAAAATAGCCATAACCTGCATGCACATCGATGGCGGTATTTGCTGGTTGATAAGAAACTGCAGCACGAGCTATAAATTGCTGGAAGTCAGCTCCTATTTTATAGGTACGGTATTGAAAATCTCCAGCGATGGCCCATCGGTTAGCTAGTGGTGTTTTATAGAGGTATTGGGACCATAAACCGGTCTCCCTAATTTTTGTTTGTGACTGACAGTAGACACCTGACAGGATAAGAACTAAGAATAAAAACTTAAGATTCATAAAAAATATTTAAAGGCAAGAAGGAGGCGCTACTCTTTCTTTTATGGTGTATGGTGGTGCAAAGATGTTATTTTTTTTTCATTATTTGTTGTGCCTTTACGGGCTTACTTTAGAGGGGTTATCGTCATTATCCTAAGGTTTATATACGACAAGATGGTTCCACTTGTAACAAAAAAGCTATTATAGCGACTAATGTTGAGTGGAGAAAGTCGCGCTATTACTAGCCTGCTAAGCTGTCAGAAAAAGCTGTTTTGGTATGATTTTTGCTACTAGTTTATCATCTGACAAAGGATGTCAGGTCATTAATTTTTAATCTTTATTATTTAAATGAGACAACTCAAAATCACCAAACAGGTTACAAACCGTGAATCAAAATCGCTGGACAAGTACCTACAAGACATCTCTAAGATTGATTTAATCACAGCAGAGGAAGAAGTGGAACTGGCACAGCGCATTAAGAAAGGTGATCAGAGAGCTCTTGAGAAGTTGACTACTGCAAACTTACGTTTTGTGGTATCTGTTGCCAAGCAGTATCAAAATCAAGGGCTTAAGCTTCCCGATCTCATAAATGAAGGTAATGCCGGACTCGTAAAGGCTGCAAAAAGATTTGATGAGACACGTGGTTTTAAATTCATCTCCTACGCGGTATGGTGGATACGCCAGTCCATTCTTCAAGCACTAGCAGAGCAGTCACGTATCGTGCGACTTCCATTGAACAAGATTGGTTCCATTAACAAGATTAACAAGGCTTTTTCTCATCTTGAGCAATTGCATGAGCGTCCACCTTCTCCAGAAGAACTTGCAAAAGAACTGGATATGACGGTAAGCGATGTAAAGCAATCCCTTAAGAATGCAGGTCGTCACGTATCCATGGATGCGCCTCTTAAAGAAGGAGAGACTTCTAACCTATACGACGTTGTACGTAGTGGTGAGTCTCCTAATCCTGATAGAGAACTAATGCATGAATCTTTAACACTGGAGATCACACGTGCCTTAGAGACTTTATCTCAAAAAGAAGCAGACGTGATTTCTCTATATTTCGGTATTGGAAATCAACAACCTATGAGTCTGGAAGAAATAGGCGAAACCTTTGACCTTACTCGTGAGCGCGTGCGTCAGATCAAGGAAAAAGGAATCAAAAGACTACGTCAGAATTCGAGAAGTAAGATCCTTAAATCATATTTAGGATAGAACTATTTTCCTAAAGTGAATATACAAAGCACTTCCTTTTTAAGGAGGTGCTTTTTTTTTGAAAAGTATTTGTTGATGATCTAACTTTCTTTAGACTATAGAAAATACAAGCCTAATCCAACCGTTTATAGTTTTGTTTTCTGATTAGCAGTATCTAAAAATCATTTATTAGAATTTGTAGGAACATGCCATTTGTTACTGAGCTTATTTCCCCTTGTTTTCAACGAATAAAATCTCCACTTCTTTTTACCCCATTCCATGGTGGGTTTTTTATCTAGATACCTATAGACATCTATTTTCTTTTCCAACGTTTGTTTCTTTTACCCTTGACTATAAAAGAACCTTCTAACGCCTGAATTTCAACTTCTGCTTTTCCCCTAAACCTAAACTTTCAAGTCAGGGTATACTGCCATAGCTTTTACGCCAGGTACCAACAGGTACCAAGCTGCAGTACCCCGCTACAAGAGCTTTATTTCCTTTTTTAGAGGGGCTTTCAACAGACCTACAAGCTGAAGCGGTTGCTGTTATGGTGGTAGTGTCGTTTGGTATGTTTCTTTACAAGCTGCACGTACTATTAAAATACTCCGTAAAACTAGGGTGTTGAAGTACCTCTATCTATTCATAAGTTAGAGAACTCAAATCAAGTGATTTTTGCAATGCCCACCTTAGCTTGTTGCGTATTATTTTTTAGGCCTTTGTTTTTTACATAACAATTTGAAAATCATATGGTTAAAATTTAGTAACTTCATCGGTTCGTTTACTCACAAATTTATACGCCATGCAAGAACCTACTATTTACTTTAAAAAAAGCCGCCTTCAACGACAGGACATTGTTGTCTTAGAGTTTCAATACAGTGCCCCCATTTATACTTTTTTAAAATCCAGCGGATTGGTGTTGTGGAGTGATCAATTGCATAAATGGTATCTTGTTTATGATCGGGATCAGCTCAACACTCTTTATACACAATTGAAACAACAGCATTTCTTAGTCAATATCAAAGCTGCCCTTCCTCCTATGGAGACCAACAAAGGTTTTAACTTTCACAACCTTACTATGTACAAGGACTACCGTTCTTACTTAATAGGCTTGCGTATGAGTGTGAGCACGGTAGACACCTACAGCAACTTTATAATGGCCTATGTACGTTATTTAGGATATAAGGACCTGTTAGAAAGCGACGCAGAATGCATTAGAGATTTTATACTTCACAGTGTCCAGCGTTTGAATTACAGCGTGAGTACCCACCGACAGATGGTAAGTGCCTTTAAACATTTGGGATTGCTGTATCCTGAATTAGAGACCCTATTGGAAGTAATGAAACGTCCTACAAGAGATAAGTTCCAGCCACAGGTGTTGAGTACACAAGAAGTTATACTGTTGTTACAAGTGACCGAAAACCTAAAGCATAGATTTGCTTTAGGGATGCTTTACAGTTGTGGTTTACGTATAGGCGAACTCTTAAACATGCGTTTATTTCACATTGATCTGGATCGACAACAGGTATTTGTCAAACACGGAAAAGGTCGTAAAGACCGTCATGTAAGTATTGCGGTGAGCATGTTCCCACTGATTAAAAATTATTTGGCCACTTATAGACCAGAGACCTATGTTTTAGAAAGCCTCTCAGGTGGTCCTTATAGCAGCAGTAGTATCCGTTCTTTTTTAAGACGTTCTTGTAAGAAAGCAGGTATCACTAAAAAAATAACGCCTCATAGTTTGCGCCACAGCTATGCCACCCATATGATAGAGAATGGTGTGGGTTTGCGTCATGTTCAAGAGTTATTGGGTCATAGCAAGCCAGAAACCACGATGTTGTACACCCATATCGCAAGAAAAGATTTACTACAAATTGTGAATCCGCTAGATGCTGCTGTCAAAACTTTTAAATCTGCTAAAGAACCACCAAACATCCGTTTATCCGGAGATTTTTAATGGATAAGGAGTATATTTGAGTCGATATAACCAGTTGCCCACAATATGAAAAAACTGCTATCAATAATAATTATACTTCTGATTTGCTCTTGCGCAAGTCCGAAATATAAGGTTATTGACTTTGGACAATTTGAGATTACTGTTCCTGAAAAATGGAATAAATACGCAAGAAAAGGAATTGATAGTTATGTTGGCGGAATTATTACGGATAAAAACGATTCGCTAAATTTTGATTTTGGAAGATATTCTGCCGATTTAAGTAAAAGTGATTATCCAATGGTTTATGATTCTATCGGATTAGCAGAACTCACAAAAAAAGAACGAGAATTATTACCGAAAACTAAACATCTAATTGTCGAAGATTTATTTAAAACAGATGTTGATTTTAAAGAATATTTGCAATACCAAACTGAATTAGATTCTATTGATTGTTTCAAAGCGAAAATAATTACGCCGAGAAACAAAGGTTACGGAGGAACTGGAATTTACATTGATAGTTTAACTGGTAGCAAAGAAAAATATAATAAAATCGGAATTGGATTTTATGGATGGTATTTAAACGAAAAAACTCAAACGGAATTTATCAAAGCATTGAAAACATTGCGCTTCGAAAAATACTGTGGGCAACAACGTATATAAAAAATAGCGCGAGTCGTTGCTAACACAAAGGTTCGGGCATTTTTGGAAAGTCGCCAAATTTTTAAATTTGACAAATTCCCAAAAACAAAATAATTAATAAAATTTAAAAATTCGGCTTGTGTTTTATCCGAAAATTATCGCTTTTTTCAGCGCTACTTTTCATATACAAGACCGTTAGGCACAATTAAAACAAACTGTGGAAAAAGAACCGACATTTACAGAATTCATTGAGCATATATGCAAAAGACCTTTGATGTATTGTTTGGAAAGCACTTTTAATGAAATCTCTGCTTTTATAAATGGATATTCTTTTGTTAAAAAAACACCAATAAGCGGAACTGATTTTCATCGATTTGTATGTTTAAAAAATTCATTTCCGACAAATTATATTTGGTCTTATGTGATTAAGACTTGTGCTAAAAATGATGAAGAAGCCGTATCGCTTATGAAAAATACAATTCTCGAATTTTGTGAATTGAAAAATAGAATGAACGAAGATGAAATAATGCAATTTGCTATTGATAATGCTAAAACGAAAGAAGGAGAACCTGAAAAAGTATTTCGGAAATTTGACAATGCATTATTAAAAGGAGATAAGAAAGTCATCCAATCTCTAATTGTCGATAATGAAAAAGCGGATTTATTATGGATTGGAAATTATCCCAAATGTGTAGCTGAGCAATTAAGCGATTTATCAGACGGACAATCGATAAAGAGAATTTACGAATCTGAAAACGGACAGAACATAAAGATATTGACTTCAGGTTGGCCATTTCCGATTGAGATGATATTGGAAAATGGCGAATGGAAAGTAAATGCGGATAAAATAATTGAATTAAGAACTGAAAATAACTGTGCCTAACACCGTATATAACTCATAGCTAATTAGTTGATTAATTCAAAGTTTTAAGCATATTTGCAAGTCCGCCAAATTTTTTAATTTGGCTTATTGAGAAAAAAAGATAATAATAAAATTAAAAAATCGGCTCGTGCTTAACCGAATAGTAATCGCTATTTTTAACGCTACGAGCCATATACACAACCGTTGTACACAATTTAGGAACTCAATCATAAATGAATAAAAATCAAGGAAATAGAATTTTAGGAGCAATATTAATTCCTGAAAAAGAAATTGAACGTTATCATAACGAACTTGGTTTTTTCAAAATAAAATTCTCAAAAGAAACTATAAAAGAATACAAAGATACTTTTGATAAGAAACTGAATATTCCATTAACAAAAAGTCATAGTGAGGAATCATTTAAAAGTTTTGAATTATCTAATTCTTTTCTAATTTCTGAAAACAATAAGAGTTCAATCACTGAACATTATAAAAATTATCCAATTGGAACTTGGTTGGTTGAATACACATTCAATGACGAAGAAGAATTTCTGAATTTGCTTTCTTCTGACCTAATTGGGTTTAGCATCGAATTAGAATATTCTATTACAGATGAAAATGGAAAAACTTTTCATCTGAAAGATAATTTTGAACGGATGAATAAATTATCTGAATTACTTTCAATCAATATCTTCATTCGTGGAGGAAGTACTGGTGGGGCTGGAAGAAATGAACACGGAGAAGCGCATTTTGAAATTCATAAAAAAAATAGTCTTAAGAATATTGGTAAAATATTTATGCCGAAATTAAGCCATTGGAACGAACTAAATTTTAAAGAAAAATTATCTCTTTTAACAATTGAAAATGGTGAAGATTTACCTAAAAGAGAAAAAAAAGCATTTGTAAAATGGTTGGAAAAAAATGAAAATGAAAACCTCAAACGTTGCCACAATGAATGGAACAGAATAAATAAGGACAATAATCAAGCAGTATTAATATAAAAAAACTGTGTACAACACCGTATATAGCTCATAGCTAAATAGTTGTTTAATCGAAGTTTTAGCATATTTGCAAGTCCGCCAAATTTTTTAATTTGGCTTATTGAGAAAAAAGATAATACGAAAATTAAAAAATTGGCTCGTGCTCAACCGAAAAGTAACTGCTATTTTGCACGCTACGAGCCATATACACAACCGTTGTACCCAATTAAAACCGAACTCAAAACTGAATGCATAGTGTTGACGAAATAAGAGAAAATTATAAAGACTTTTCCGATTCAAAAATCGAGAATATTGCCAAGAATGAATCGAAAGGTTTAAGAAAAGATGTACTCGGAATTTTAAAAGACGAAATTGAAAAGCGGAATCTTGACAAAAATTTGATTAGTTGGGTTGAAACAGAAACCAAAAGTTTTGACGGAATTGAACGCGATTCTCTGAAAACTAAAATTCAAAATCTGAACTGCCCAAAATGCTCTGAAAAGAAAGATAGACTTTACGGATTTGAAATTAACCAAATCGTATCGGTTTTACTTTTTGCGAATGACACGCGGAATGAAAAAATATTGTGTTTGAGTTGTGGTAAAAAAGCAAAGTTTAAGGCGATTTTAATTACTTTTTTTGCAGGTTGGTGGTCAAGACGTGGAATTTTTCTAACGCCTTTTACTGTTTTAAAAGATTCATTCAACTATCTCTTTATCGAGAAAATTAGTGATAGAATAATTAACCGACTGATTGATGAAAACACAGGGCATTTTCGAAGAAAAGGAATTGAAAACGGAACTTTAAACCGATTGATAAAACGAAGGAATGAAAAGGAAATTTTAGAAGACGAAGGATACGATTTCACCTGATAAAATAACTGGGTACAACAATGGCTATAATTAATACGGGTTTTGGTACTTAACCATTAGTTTAGGTGCATTTACTAAGTCCGCCAAATCTTTTGATTTGGCTTTAAAAATGAAAAAGATAAAACAAAATAAAAAGATTTGGCTAAGTGCTTATTCGGAAATTAATTACTTTTAATTCCCGTACTAACCATAGCCGAGACGTTAGGCACAATTAAAAAAAATACCATGAAAAAGTTCAATATTATATTACTGACTTCTACTTTAGTTCATTTATCCTTGTTTGCACAAACCCATACAAAGATTATTGACATGCATATTCACTCCTACACTGAAAGTGAATTTGAAGGAAAAGAACCAGACCAAGATTATTACGGTAATAAAGGTTCAAAAGATGCAGAATCACACCGTTTAGAAACATTTGCTGCATTTGAAAAATTTAATATCGTTAAGGCAATGGTAAGTGGTAATCCTGAAAGTGTTGAGAATTGGGTAACAAAAGATAGTAATCAACGTATCATAAGAGGTATTTTAATGTATACACCAGATGATTATGACATGGATTCTGTAAAATTTGAACAAATGGTGAAAGATAATAAAATTGAAGTTTTCGGAGAAACCGCGCCTTATTACGGTGGGACAACGTTAAGTGATTCTATTTGGCAGCCTTACTTACAAATTTGTGAAAAATATGATATTCCTGTGGCTGTACACATGGGGGGAGGAGATCCTGGTGGAACATATTCTTGGTCACCAAAAGCAAGATTAAAATTAGGTGATCCATATACAATTGAAGATGTTTTGGTGAAATATCCTAAACTTCGAATTTATATGATGCATGCTGGTGGAGAAGATTGGCCAGAGCATGCTCTTAGGCTCATGGCCTATTATCCACAACTCTATACAGATCTTGCAGTAATGTTATGGGTAGAACCTAATACACAACGCTATATTAAAGAATTTATCAAAAACGCAAAAGAAGCTGGTTATCTAAATCGAGTAATGTTTGGCTCTGATCAAATGAAATTTCCATATGCTATTGAAAAATCAATTAATTTCCTAAAAAGTCTTGATTTCTTGACAGATAAAGAGAAAGAAGATATTTTTTATAATAATGCAGCAATATTTTTAAAATTGAAAGAATAACTGTGCCTAACACCGTATAAAAATAATTGCGGTTTAGTGCTATAAAAAAGGTAGTTGCGTGTTTGCTACATCTGATTTTCCTGCGGAAAATCCTCGCACGCAAACCCGCAACTATTCTTATACATAAACGTTAGGCAACATTTGAAAAAAATCGTCCTAAATAACAAACTAAATGAAAAGGGTAATTCACTCATTCTGACTTTCAAGAAACTTAATCAAATCATAGTTTCGAACAAGAAAAATAAAATTGAATTAACCAAAATCAAACAAATGAAAAAATTAGGACTTTTACTTATCATTGGCTTTTTGACTTTACAAGGTCATTCACAAACTAAAAATTTTATCGACCAGCCTTTTTTGGAGACAATTGCGGAAGTTGACACGTTAGTCACACCAGATAAAATTCATTTGATGATTATATTAAACGAGGAAGATAATCGTAATCGGAAATCAACAGAAGAATTAGAGGCATCTATGTTTAAGGTTTTAAAATCTTTGAGTATTGATTTAGAAAAATCTTTGTCCGTAGTAGATTATAGTAGTGACTTCAAAAAATATTTTCTTGCTGGACAAAAAGTACTGAAAACAAAAATGTTCTCTTTGATTTTAAAAGACGCTCAAACTGTTGGAAAAGTTATGGCAGGTTTAGAGCGTGAAGAGATTTCTAATGTATCTATTTCTAAAACAGAATACTCAAAATCTGAACAATTATTGCTTGAGTTAAGAGCAAAAGCTATTTTGAAAGCAAAACGAAATGCGGAAAATATGGTTGCGCCTTTAAATCAAAAAATCGGAAAAGCTATTTATGTTTCTGATTTAGAAACTGCATTTATTACAAGCCAATTACAAGGCAAAGTAGCTGGAGTTCAAATAAGAGGAGCTTCAAGTATTTATGGAAGTCGCGCGAAAGAAGATATTATGATTGATTTTGAAAAAATGGCGTTCTCGGCTAAAGTCAACGTGAAATTCATAATCGAATGAAAAACGTTGCCTAACACCGTATATAGCTCATAGCTAATTAGTTGATTAGTCAAAAGTTATGGCATATTTGCAAGTCCGCCAAATTTTTTAATTTGGCTTATTGAGAAAAAAAAGTAATAATAAAATTAAAAAATTGGCTCGTGCTTAACCGAAAAGTAATCGCTATTTTGACCGCTACGAGCCATATACACAACCGTTAGGCACAATTAAAAAAAATACCATGAAAAAGTTCAATATTATATTACTGACTTCTACTTTAGTTCATTTATCCTTGTTTGCACAAACCCATACAAAGATTATTGACATGCATATTCACTCCTACACTGAAAGTGAATTTGAAGGAAAAGAACCAGACCAAGATTATTACGGTAATAAAGGTTCAAAAGATGCAGAATCACACCGTTTAGAAACATTTGCTGCATTTGAAAAATTTAATATCGTTAAGGCAATGGTAAGTGGTAATCCTGAAAGTGTTGAGAATTGGGTAACAAAAGATAGTAATCAACGTATCATAAGAGGTATTTTAATGTATACACCAGATGATTATGACATGGATTCTGTAAAATTTGAACAAATGGTGAAAGATAATAAAATTGAAGTTTTCGGAGAAACCGCGCCTTATTACGGTGGGACAACGTTAAGTGATTCTATTTGGCAGCCTTACTTACAAATTTGTGAAAAATATGATATTCCTGTGGCTGTACACATGGGGGGAGGAGATCCTGGTGGAACATATTCTTGGTCACCAAAAGCAAGATTAAAATTAGGTGATCCATATACAATTGAAGATGTTTTGGTGAAATATCCTAAACTTCGAATTTATATGATGCATGCTGGTGGAGAAGATTGGCCAGAGCATGCTCTTAGGCTCATGGCCTATTATCCACAACTCTATACAGATCTTGCAGTAATGTTATGGGTAGAACCTAATACACAACGCTATATTAAAGAATTTATCAAAAACGCAAAAGAAGCTGGTTATCTAAATCGAGTAATGTTTGGCTCTGATCAAATGAAATTTCCATATGCTATTGAAAAATCAATTAATTTCCTAAAAAGTCTTGATTTCTTGACAGATAAAGAGAAAGAAGATATTTTTTATAATAATGCAGCAATATTTTTAAAATTGAAAGAATAACTGTGCCTAACACCGTATAAAAATAATTGCGGTTTAGTGCTAAAAAAAAGGTAGTTGCGTGTTTGCTACATCTGATTTTCCTGCGGAAAATCCTCGCACGCAAACCCGCAACTATTCTTATACATAAACGTTGTGCAACATTAAAGAAAACTGTGAAAATCGAATTAGTCCCATTAATTGAACTACCAACTTTTAAGTTTCCTGACTTAAACGATATAACAGATATTGATGAGAAAAATCGACTTCTAATTGAGCGGAATTATTCGGGTGTAAAAAATCTCAAACCATTTAATGAGCATCAATACAAATTATCTGATATTAGTGATTCTGATTTGAAGAAAGCAATCGAATTACACGTTTCAGATATACCAATTGCCGAATCCTGTGCATTTTTTGGTGGATATGGATTGAAAGTAAATAACGAATTTGTACTCTTTCCTCAATGTTGTGGATTGTTAAGCGAAATAAATGATTGGAAAAAAATACTACATGAAAATTTTGAGCCATTCTATTTACCAGAATGTCATCCATCACCAAAATTTAAAAAAATTGGCAATGAAATAATTATTGAATGTGACTCAACTGATGAAGAGTTCTATCCAAAAACGAAAGAAATAATAAAAGTAGATTACGAATCTTTGGTTTCTGCTATAAAAAGTGTCTCAATCGAACTAATAGAAATATCGAAGAAACTTGATACATTTAATGCGGAATATGAAACTGAAAGTGTAGCGAAAAACTTAATATGGGAAGAATAACGTTGCACAACAATGTATATAAAAAATAGCGCAAGTCGTTGCTAACACTTTGGCTTAGGCATTTTTGGAAAGTCGCCAAATTTTTAAATTTGACAAATTCCCAAAAATAAAATAATTAGTAAATTTAAAAATTCGGCTTGTGTATCATCAGAAAAGGTAATGCTTACTTTCAGCGCTACTTTTCATATACGGAACCGTTGGGCACAATTCCAAGAAAATGAAAAGAAAGTACTCTAATAACGAAATAAAAGTTGCTGGAAAAATATTGACTAAACCTTTTGAATTTACTGAGCTTGAATTAGAAAATGCTCAAAATATTTTAACTTATTGGAGAACTATACATGCTTATCCTATAAATACTTTTCAAGCAACTTTAAGAGATAAAATAAAGCGTTTAGGATTTCAAGATATTCTTGTTGCTCAACGATTAAAAAGAAGTGTTTCCATAGTTTCTAAACTTGAAAGGTTCTCGAATATGAAACTTTCAACAATGCAAGATATTTCAGGATTAAGGGCAATTCTTAACGATATCTCTGAGGTAAGGAAAATGGAAGAGAGTTATCGTAAAAGTAAATTTAAACATATATTAAAAGACTATAAAGATTATATTAATGAACCAGCTCGAACTGGTTATAGGGGAATTCACTTAATCTATCAATATGTAAATGAACAAGCTCTTGAAGCAAATGGATTACGAGTTGAAATTCAAATTCGAACAAAACTGCAGCATGCATGGGCAACAGCTGTTGAAACAATGGGGACTTTTTTAAATCAATCCTTGAAATCTAGTCAAGGTTCTGATAGTTGGTTAGAATACTTCTCACTTGTTAGTAGCGGTTTTTCTTTTTTAGAAGATTCTCCCGTTCATGAAAAACATCAACATTTAAGTAAAAAAGAAATTTTTGAAAAAATAATAGCCGAATCTGACAGACTTAATGTTTCTGAAAGGTTAAGTGCTTTTACAGTTGCAGCAAATCATATAATTCAAAAAGATTCAAATAGCAAGTACAATTTAATAACTCTGAATTTGGAGAAAAAAATGGTTAATGTTAAAAGCTACCCTGCTAGAAAATTAGAACAAGCGAATATAGATTATACGAACATTGAAAAGGAAATAAATAAAGGAGCTCCTCTTCAAGCTGTACTAGTTTCAACAGGATCTATAGATTCTCTAAAAAAAGCTTATCCTAGTTATTTTTTAGATTCGCAAGAATTCTTAAATAAGTTGACCTTAATTTTTGCAAAATTACAAGACCTGAAATAACTGTGCCCAACACCGTATAAAATTAATTGCTAAAGCCGCGTTTCCATGTCGAAAAAAGTAGGAGTGTTTAAATTTATATAATTTCATTAATTTTATCGCTAAGAAACCGCAACTAATCTTATACAAACACGTTACCTACAATAGCACAAAAACCCCAAGCTACGGCCAACGCTACCATAATGCTCGGTATATAATTTTGTAGTGAATAGTAAAGCCTCCCTCCGATCCATTACTGAGATGTTACAAACAATGCACTCCGTGTTGCGGTAAAATCGCGTGAACGGCTCTTAGAGATCAAAATAAACCTGGATCATACAAACACATAGATCGTTAAAATACATTCACCAAGGCGCTCCATTAGAACCCACAAGATGAAAAGTAGTACTCACAGGATAAAAATAAATGAGAACCTTAGAACCGCAACACTCCAAAAATGAATTGGCTATGGAATATGCGTATGTGGTGCTACAGTAGGTAACAACGGTTATAATTCATTGCAAGTTAAGAGCTAACCAATGGCTGTTAGTAATTGGATCTACAGCCGCAGCCCTTTTGATTGTTTACTAAAAACTGTCGTCTGTAAAAAAAACAGACCACAAATAAAGAAAAAGAGCTGGGCTGCTTTGTGCGACATCAAATTTTTGGCTTACTTTCATGCAACGAAATCATAACCGACACCGTTAGCACCAATTTGGACAAAATGAGAATATGAATAATGAAGAGAAAATAAAAACTCTTATAAACGAAGCCAGTAGTTTAAACCTTTCTTCTTTAATTCCGAGTCTCGAAAAAGTTTTACAGGAAAATGCTTTTGTAGTGCAGTCTTTTTATGACGCTAAACCAAAATTAGGCATTGGCGAATTATATCAGGAAACTCTTTTAATCAAAATAATTTTTACTTCTCGAAGCATATTAGAATTATCTAAAGGCATTGAATTTGGAATATTAAATAGAAAAGAAAGACCCTTAATTATTGACAGGACATCACTTTACATATTGACAAGGTCAGTAATTGAATCCTTTTTGACTTTAGAGTATTTATACTTCAATAATTTATCTAGAGAGGAACAAATATTCAGATATAATCTTTGGAGAATTTCAGGCTTTATGGCAAGACAAGATTTTGTAAAAACAAAAAACGAAGAGTTTTTGTCCAAAATAGAAAGAGAAAAAGTAGAAATACAAGAACTAAAAAAGACTATCAAAACAAGTCCGTATTATTCGAAATTAAAAAAACAGCAATTGTGGAAATTAGACAATTATGGTTTACCAAGAATTATGAGCTGGTCTGCACTTTTAAACCAGAGTATATTAAAAACAGATATATTTGAAAAAGTTTATAAACTGTATTCAAATTATGCTCACTCTGAATTTATTGCGATGATTCAACTAAACGAAGGCAAAATGAGCAAATCAGATTCATTTAATACTGAAACTACTGTTACGACTTTAAATAATATACGTGTTATAAATTGTGTTTCTATAATTTCCTTCATAAACAAATATAAATTCTCAAAAGATAAATATATGGAGATTGATGAATCATCAAGATACGTAATTGAATTTTGGAATAAATTTGGAATTGAGGAATGAAAAAACTGGTGCTAACACCGTATATAGCTCATAGCTACGTAGTTGTTTAATTCAAAGTCCTGGTATAATTGCAAGTCCGCCAAATTTTTTAATTTGGCTTATTGAGAAAAAAGATAATAATAAAATTAAAAAATTGGCTCGTGCTTAACTGAAAAGTAATCACTATTTTTCACGCTACGAGCCATATACACAACCGTTGTGCAAAATATTAAGCAAATCTAGAGACATAAGTAATAAAACCAAAAAAAAGGATATGCTTGCGAAATTAGAAAAAGACATTATTAACGTTTACAATGAAAAAGATATTTTGATAGGTGGAATTAAAACTCAATCAAATTATAAGAATGCGGATATTATAATTGGAGAAAGTAAATACCAATTGACACGTGACAAATGGAACACCAAAATATTAGAGAATGGTGATGTTAAATACAATCTGAAAAGCAATTCGTTTTCTGGAAATACAGAAGTTTTAGAAACTGGACGAAAAATCACAGGAGTGTTCGGACTAAAATGGGGAACAAAAATGATTGATAATCAAAAGAATATTCTCATTAAAATTAGAAACGAAAGTCAGTTCATCGACAAGAAGAAATACGAGATTGAAATATCAGATAATAATGTAACTGATTTAGAAATCCTTATGACTCTATATGGACATTTATATGGCTCAAATATGAAAGTACAAGCAGTTGTAATTTGTGCTATCGCAGGCACTGGAGCTATGATTTGGTTGACATAGTCACGCGAAAAATACTTTGCACAACACCGTATATAGCTCATAGCTAATTAGTTGTTTAATCGAAGTTATGGCATATTTGGAAGTCCGCCAAATTTTTTAATTTGGCTTATTGAGAAAAAAAGATAATAATAAAATTAAAAAATTGGCTCCTGCTTAAACGAACAGTAATCGCTATTTTTCACGCTACGAGCCATATACATCACAGTTGTACGTCATTTAAACCAAGCAAAACCAATAAATGAAATTTAAACAAAATACTATTCTTTTTTTTCTTCTATCAATTCTAATTTTAGGATGCAAGGACTCTGAAAAAAACAAACCAGAACAAAAAACTAAAAATTCTGATTCTTATGTTTTAGTTAGCGATTGGCCAAATTTACCTAGTGATTTCATTTTAGGAAATCCAACTGGACTCGGAATCAACTCTGAAAACAATATTGTGGTTTTTCATAGAGCGAGTAGGGTTTGGCAAGAACCATTGCCAGAAGATAAAATTCAAGAAAACACTATTACGGTTATTGATAAACAAACAGGTAAAGTCTTAAATAGTTGGGGAGCGAATTTATTCATAATGCCACACGGATTAGAAATTGATAAAGAAAATAATATCTGGGTAACAGATGTTGCCCTTCATCAAATTTTTAAATTCAGTTCGGATGGAGCTCTACTTTTGACTTTAGGCGAAGCTCAAGTAGCTGGAAATGACAAAGAACATTTCAATCTTCCGACAGATGTAGCCGTGTCTGCTGATGGCTCTTTTTATGTAAGCGATGGATATGGCAACAGTAGAGTTATTAAATTTTCAACAGACGGAAAATACTTATTTGAATGGGGCAAATTCGGAAATAAACAAGGGGAATTCAATATTCCGCACGGAATTGATTTAGATAAAAATGGATTTGTTTATGTTGCTGACCGAGAAAATAATCGAATTCAAAAGTTTGATAGTAAGGGAAATTTTATCACGCTCTGGCAAAACCAGTCAACTGACCAATTATATTCCGTAACCATTGATAATAAGAAAAACCACTTGTTTGGAATAGATTACTGGATTGATAATGATACTATTGTTAAAGGCTCTGATATTTTTCGCTTTGATTTAGATGTAAACCTTCAAAAGCAGTTTGGTAGAACTGGATTTTATGAAGGTCCAATTTCGAGATATCACGATATTCAAATTGATGATAAAGGAAGTATTTATGTTGGAGATATTTTGGGAAATAGAGTTCAGAAATTTAAATTAAAATAAAAACGCCGTACAACAATGGCTATAAGTAATTGCTTGTTCTCGCCTACTTCTGAAAATCCTCGCGGATTTTCAGTTTGGTGTGTACTTGCAAAGCTTAATACTAAACCACGCAACTACTCATAGCCGAGACCGTTGCCCACAATATGAAAAAACTGCTATCAATAATAATTATACTTCTGATTTGCTCTTGCGCAAGTCCGAAATATAAGGTTATTGACTTTGGACAATTTGAGATTACTGTTCCTGAAAAATGGAATAAATACGCAAGAAAAGGAATTGATAGTTATGTTGGCGGAATTATTACGGATAAAAACGATTCGCTAAATTTTGATTTTGGAAGATATTCTGCCGATTTAAGTAAAAGTGATTATCCAATGGTTTATGATTCTATCGGATTAGCAGAACTCACAAAAAAAGAACGAGAATTATTACCGAAAACTAAACATCTAATTGTCGAAGATTTATTTAAAACAGATGTTGATTTTAAAGAATATTTGCAATACCAAACTGAATTAGATTCTATTGATTGTTTCAAAGCGAAAATAATTACGCCGAGAAACAAAGGTTACGGAGGAACTGGAATTTACATTGATAGTTTAACTGGTAGCAAAGAAAAATATAATAAAATCGGAATTGGATTTTATGGATGGTATTTAAACGAAAAAACTCAAACGGAATTTATCAAAGCATTGAAAACATTGCGCTTCGAAAAATACTGTGGGCAACAACGTATATAAAAAATAGCGCGAGTCGTTGCTAACACAAAGGTTCGGGCATTTTTGGAAAGTCGCCAAATTTTTAAATTTGACAAATTCCCAAAAACAAAATAATTAATAAAATTTAAAAATTCGGCTTGTGTTTTATCCGAAAATTATCGCTTTTTTCAGCGCTACTTTTCATATACAAGACCGTTGTGTGTAATGTTAAAAAAAAGTGAATGAGTAAAAAATACAATCGAATTAAATATTTAGGATACTATCAAATTATAGGAGGAATAATAGGTGTTCTTATGATTCTATTTAGTGTTTACGGAAAATTTAATTCAAACGGATTTTTTTTATTCTCTCTCATTGTTTTTAATCTATTATGTGGATTATCCATCTATAGCGGGATTTTACTTATCCAGAAAAAATATTTAAAGGGGTTAAAATTTTCAGTTTTTACTCAAGGATTTCAAGTACTAAGTTTTGTTTTGTTTGGATATATTTTTGATTTTGCTCTTGGTGTTTATCTTAGACTAACAATAAAACTGACAAATGATAGTCTTCTCGGACTTGATTTCGGATTTGCGAGCTGGAATTTATCACGAAATGCTAATCCTGATTTAACCGAACTGAACATTAACTTTGTAGCATTAGTATTATTATTTTTTATAGCAAATAATTTTGATCGAATGAAAACAGAGATAAGTTTAAAAAATATTGAATGAATTAAACACTACACACAACACCGTATATAGCTCATAGCTAATTGATTGCTTAATCGAAGTTACAGCCTATTTGCTAGACCGCCAAATTTTTTAATTTGGCTTATTGAAAAAAAAAGTAATAATAAAATTAAAAAATTGGCTTGTGCTCAACCGAAAAGTAACTGCTATTTTGCACGCTACGAGCCATATACACAACCGTTACCTACAATAGCACAAAAACCCCAAGCTACGGCCAACGCTACCATAATACTCGGTATATAATTCTGAAGTGAATAGTAAAGCCTCCCTCCGATCCATTACTGAGATAATATATACAATGCACTCCGTGTTGCGGTAAAATCCCGTGAACGGCTCTTAGAGATCAAAATAAACCCGGATCATACAAACACCTAGATCGTTAAAATACATTCCCCAGGGCGCTCTATTAGAACTCACAAGATGAAAAGTAGAACTCACAGGATAAAAATAAATGAGAACCTTAGAACCGCAACACTCCAAATATTTACTAGCTATGGAATATGCGTATGTGGTGCTACAGTAGGTAACAACGGTTATAATTCATTGCAAGTTAAGAGCTAGCCAATGTTTGCTAGTAATTGGATCTACAGCCGCAGCCCTTTTGAACGTTTACTAAAAACTGTCGTGTGTAAAAAAACAGACCACAAATAAAGTAAAAGAGCTGGGCTGCTTTTTGTGGCATCAAGATTTTGGCTTACTTTCATGCAACGAAATCATAACCGAGACCGTTGTGCGCAAGCTAAAAAAACCGATGAACGAAATAAAAACCGACATAAAAATTGGACAACGGATTTTTGAAAATGTTCCCAAAATTGTGCGTCCGAACTGGGCAGGATTGGTTTTATCTCGATTTGATAGATATTTAGAAAAAATGCCTGTCGAGATTTCAGAACTTTATGGAATTATTGACGTGAAAGAAAAATGGAAACTTGCTCACGACCAATTTACCAAAATAAGAATGCTGAATTTATCGAATACGGACAAAGATTTTGAATTGTATTTGAGATTGGCTGAAAGAGTTGCGAAAGTAACTTATAATTCATCGGAACAATCAGCACCGTTTGATGCAAATAGCGGATTTGCTATTCCAATGTTTGCTTTACAATATTGTGATTTAATTGATGACGAAAATTTACATCAAGAAGTGAAATCCACAATTCTAATTTTTCAAAGAAACAAAGGTTTTGAAAATAGCATAACCGCAACGACCGATTTAATAGTTTACAAGAAAATTGATGATATTCTTTGGATTGATTGGGACCCAATTGGAGTTAATGACTTTGCGCCAAGAGACGAATATCAAGGTTACGTTCCAGAAATATTCCGACTGAAAAAAAACGGAGCTGACAGAATTGAAATCGCAAAAAAATTATTAGATATTGAAAGAAACCAAATAGGAATGTTAGGAACTTTAGAAGAGTGTTTAATAATAGCTGACAAAATAATAGAAGCGTAGAAAGCCAGCGCACAACACCGTATATAGCTCATAGCTAATTAATTGTTTAATCGAAGTTAAAGCCTGTTTGCTAGTCCGCCAAATTTTTTAATTTGGCTCATTGAGAAAAAAAAGTAATAATAAAATTAAAAAATTGGCTTTAGCTCAACCGAATAGTAATCGCTATTTTGAGCGCTACGAGCCATATACACAACCGTTGTGCAACATTTGAAAAACCAATCGTTCTAAATTAAAATATGGGGATTTTTGACATTTTTAAGAGAAAAGAGAAATCTACAAGATTTGAATGTTCGACTTGTGGTCAAGTTCACGATGAACTACCAGCTCTTGGGTTTCTGTCACCATTGTATTACGATACTTTAAATGAAAAAGACAAGAAAGAAATAGCCGAATTATCATCTGATTTTTGTGAAATTAAAAACGAAGACCAAACTGACAGATTTATACGAACAACTTTGACAATCAAAATCAATGATGCGTGCGAAGATTTGGATTACGGAATTTGGGTTTCTTTGAGCGAAAAGAGTTTTAATGAATATCAATCTGAATTTAAAAACAACGTTGAAGGAAAAACCTATTTCGGAATGATTAGTAACGAAATTCCTGATTACGAAGAAAGTACTTTAGGTATTCACGTAAATGTGAATACTCGAAGTGGCGGAGTAAGACCTGAAATAATTCCTCACCAAAACGAACATAAACTCATTTCCGACTGGGAAAATGGAATTACAATTAAGGAAGCTGAAAAACGAATAGAACGAATGACAAATTCGTTAACCGAAATTAAACCTGAAAAATTAAATAAAGACCAAACTAGAATAGAATTTAAAAAATTTGTCGGAGATGAAAAATATAATCATTTCATTTTGACACTTTATGAAGCGTTTCCATTAAGAGAGAAATTATTCTTTTGGCAAGAAGAATTGCTTCAGAATTTTTCGAATGAATTTGATATTGAACCAATTCTATTTGAAAATGTCCACGAGATATTTAACTATTGTCCAATCCACGACTTTGAGTTGAAAAAGGATAACGTGAAAATCGCAGATGGAAATGACATAATTCCAAAAATTTCATACGAAAGAGAAAAAGAGCTTTTTCCAATGGCAAATATTAATGCACCTAGAGACTTGGAAAGATTTAATTATCCGAAAGATGTTGACGTTGTTTATTGCGAAAAATGTAGGGAATTGAAGAATAAAAACGTTGCACAACACCGTATATAACTCATAGCTAATTAGTTGATGAATCGAAGTTTAAGCATATTTGCAAGTCTGCCAAATTTTTTAATTTGGCTTATTGATTAAAAAAGTAATAATAAAATTAAAAAATTGGCTCGTGCTCAACCGAAACGTAATCGCTATTTTGCACGCTACGAGCCATATACATCACCGTTACCCAACATTTACCAAAAACCGTAGAAATTGAAATTTAAAATTGGACTTTCATTATTTTTTATTTTCGGATTTTTCTTCTTTAGAGTAATCGGACCAATAATTACTAGAAAATTAAAAGATTTTCATATCAGAAATAATACAGGAATAGTTGAGAAAGCACCAGGTATTTTTAAATTTTTTAGTCTTTTTTTCAAGGCTTTTGCAATATTCTGTTTGATTTATGTAGTAATGATTTGGACTGGGTTTGTAACTATACCAAGCGAATAATGTTCTGGAAAAGAAGGAAAAATAAAACAACGGAATTTAAATGCTCTGAATGTAGAAAAGTGCATTCGGAATGGCCTGCTTTAGCTTTTAAATCACCAGCGAATTACGATTATCTTTCTGACAATGAAAAAACGGAACTTGGAAAATTGGATACAGACTTTTGCGAGATTCATAATGAAGACCAAATTGACCGATTCATAAGAGTGACGCTTACTCAAAAAATAAATAATGCTTGCGAAGCTCTGGAATATGGACTTTGGGTTTCCTTAAGCGAAAAAAGCTATTCTGATTATAAAGAAAATTTCAATAATCCGAAATACGAAACTGGCTTTTTTGGTTGGTTATGCAGCAATATAAGTGAATATGGAGATACCTCTTCAATTCCTTGTGATGTAACGACAAAAAGCGGAAATGACAGACCTGAAATTTTTCCACACGAAGATTTTGACCACCCATTTGTTAGTGATTATTATAACGGAATTTCAAAAGCAGAAGCGGAAAATCGAATAAACGAAATGATAAAAAACGTTGGGTAACACCGTATATAGTTCATAGCTTATCAGTTGGTTAATTCAAAGTTTAAGCATATTTGCAAGTCCGCCAAATTTTTTAATTTGGCTTATTGAGAAAAAAAGATAATAATAAAATTAAAAAATTGGCTCGTGCTTAACTGAAAAGTAATCGCTGTTTTGAACGCTACGAGCCATATACAAGACCGTTGGCAAACAATGCAAAAAAATCCGTAATGAAATGAACATTGATGAATTAACAAACAGAATCAGAAAAGTATCATCTGAAAAAAATGTTCAAAATTTGGCGGAATTAATTCAGCAATGGAAAACCAATGATAAAAATGCGATTGAACTAAAAAAAAATATCGAACGGTATTTTGAAAATGAATTGATTGACAAAAAATCGGATTTTGAAAAAGTTTACGGAATGTGGACGGATTTTAGAGATTCTGCAATTCACGGTATTGGCGGAATGACAATGAACGAAAGACTCTATTTATTTGGGCTTGTTAATTTGTTTGACAATTCAAAAAATATATTAGAGCGAGAAAAATTTTATAAAAAATTATTAGCTAAAAATAATGTCTAAACGAAAAAAAATCAATTTTATTAAACTAATATTCGTGTCCTTAATTCTTTCAGGTTGCGAAGGGTTTGTTGGCGAAAATGGTGTTGTTTTAGATATAGAAACTGGCGAAAGGATTTCAAATGTAAAGGTAAAATTAGAAACTTCTAATGTAAATGGAATTACCGATTCGACTAACAAGAATGGATATTTTGAAACTTCAACTCTTGTTGGTTGTGTATTTGGAGGTTGCGATGAATATCAATTAGTATTTGAAAAAGACGGATATTCAACTAAAAAAATTGATGAAAATTATCGTAGAAACTCAAGTACCAAATTTATTGAGGAATCTGACACATTAATAATTGAACTAAAAAGAAACTGAAGAAAGCACTGTTTACAACACCGTATATAGCTCATAGCTAATTAGTTGCTTAAACTAAGTTTGGGCATATTTGCAAGTCCGCCAAATTTTTTAATTTGGCTTATTGAGAAAAAAGATAATAATAAAATTAAAAAATTGGCTCGTGCCTAACCGAAAAGTAATTGCTATTTTGCACGCTACGAGCCATATACACAACCGTTGTGCTCAAGCTTAAAAAAACCGTGATGGAATTAAAACCACGTATTGGAATTGATAATATTAAGTTTGGAATGACAAAATCCGAAGTTATCGAAATATTGGGTTCGCCTGATAAAATCTCAAACGAGAATTACGGATTAGAAAACGAAACGGAAGAGATAATTGAGTGGAATAAACCAAAACTGCGTTTGACATTTGAAAAAAGCGAAAACTATCGATTGACTTATATTCGAGTTCAAAATCAGTCGCTGACGTATAATGGAAAAAAAATAATGAACCAAACCGCTGAATTTTTAAAATCTGATATTTTCGCTGATATTTCAAACAAATGGGAAGTGGAAAATTATGATTTTTGTGATGTTCACTTTGATGAAGAAAATTGGTTATCTATTAATATCGAATTTGGAGTTGCAAATGAATTTGAGTTCGGAACAACTTTTAAAAATGATAATGAATACGATTGGCCAAACTGACAAGTATTGTGAAGAAAGCCAGAGCACAACACCGTATATAGCTCATAGCTAATTAGTTGTTTAATCAAAGTTCAGGCATACTTGCGAGTCCGCCAAATTTTTTAATTTGGCTTATTGATAAAAAAGATAATAATAAAATTAAAAAATTGGCTTGTGCTTAACCGAAAAGTAATCGCTATTTTGCACGCTACGAGCCATATACACAACCGTTGTGCAACATATGAAAAAAATCGTTTCCATAATCATACTATTAGTTTTCGGAATGTCTTTTGGACAAAATAAAAATGAAAATGATGTTGAGGAGTTGGACGTGAAAACATTTCGCTGGATAACGGAAAATTGTTCCGATTTGAACAATCCATATGAAAATGATTTGTGCATTAAAAATGAAATAAACAAATTTATAAACAAGAATTTGAAATGGTCTATTACTGAAAATTTACCAAATGGGAATTATGAAGTTAGAATATATTTAACGATAGAAAAGGATGGCAAAATTTTTAAAATAATTGCTAAAAGTGATTATGAAGAACTGAACAACGAATTGAAGAATACTCTTATGTTATTTCAAAATCGAATTAAATTTGTTGATGAAAACAAAAACGCTTATAAGAATACATTAAGTTTTCCAATAACAATTAATGTGGGATAATACGTTGCACAACAACGTATATAGCTCATAGCTTTTCAGTTGCTTAATCGAAGTTAAGGCGTGTTTGCAAGTCCGTCAAATTTTTTAATTTGGCTTATTGAGAAAAAAGATAATAATAAAATTAAAAAATTGGCTTGTGCTTAACTGAAAAGTAATCACTATTTTTCACGCTACGAGCCATATACACAACCGTTACCTGCAAGTTGAAAAAAATCGAAACTAACATAACAGACAGAACAATAAAATTTGTGGAATTTGATACCGCAAAAAACTGGATTTCGGATTTTCCGACTGACAATTGGTGTCTGATTTTAATTGCGGACGAAAAAAAAACGAATTATTTTGACGAAATAATCCGAAAATCAATTGACAGAAATGTTGGTTATATCTGTGGAGTTGGAAAACAAGCTGATTTGATTCACGATATGGCGGACGAAGAAATTGGATTTCGAGATGTTGACATTGACGACCATTATTTACCTGAACACGTAATAATGACTGTTGCCGATGAAGATTTTGAAAATGGAATTTGGTTCGGTCTAAATCTGACCTTTAATTCCGAAACCGATATTAATGAAATTGTAATAGTTGATGTGACTAAAAAAGCGTTTGAGAAAACAACTGAATTAATAAAGAAATTAGAAAGCGGATATTTGCCAGCGGATTAAAAAAACCTGCAGGTAACACCGTGTATAATTAATGGCTAGCCCTCGCCTACTCACAAAAATCCTAGCGGATTTTCTATTCGGTTTGTATTTACTAAATTAGGTGCTTCAACACGCCACTAATCATACACAAGACCGTTGCCACACATTTGAAAAACACAATGCGAACGATATTAAAATATTTAGGATTAGTTATTATTATGACGATGATTGGATTTGTAATTCGAAACTATTTCTTTGAACTGTCATTATCGCAAATAGCAAATAATAACGTGGAAGTTGTTTCCAGAAATATGAGCGGACAATTTCAATCTCATATTATTTTCGCTCTGACAATTGGAATTTTACCACTACTCTATCTAATTATTGAAAAGATCACCAAATTAGAATTTATTAAGAAAGGTTTAATTGCCTGCGGAATATTAATTACGAGCGGAGTTGTATTGTGGCAATTCAGAATCTATCAACTGAATACTGAAGTTCAAAAATTATCTGAATACAACATTACTAATGACTTTAAAATGTCTTTAGATTATGAAATTCTAAATTTTGATAGGTTTTTATTTTTTGGTTTTTTGATAGGAACGATTATAAGTATTTTGATTTTTCGAAATAGAAAAAAAAACCACGCTGAATAAAAAACGTGTGGCAACAATGTATATAAAAAATAGCGCAAGTCGTTGCTCAATAAATGGTTTGGGCGTTTTTGGAAAGTCGCCAAATTTTTAAATTTGACAAATTCCCAAAAATAAAATAATTAGTAAATTTAAAAATTCGGCTTGCGTATCATCCGAAAAGTTATCGCCTACTTTCAGCGCTACTTTTCATATACGGAACAGTTGTGAGCAATTTTAGATCAAATACATATGAAGATAAAACCAAACGCTACTTCTGATGAAAAGTCTTCACCATTTTATAAAATAAATGAAGATTTTAGCGCTGATTTTGAAAAATACATCGCAGCAAAAAACGGGAAAGTAAAAGGTAATTACAGCGCTTGGTCTTATTTGATTTTTGGAAAAATATATTCACCAAAAAAGTGGAATTTGATGTATAAGAAAGCAACATATACGACTAGCGGTAATTTATTTCTCTCTTCCAAATCTCAAAGCCTGTTGGTATTAGCTGAATGGGAAACTGAAAGAAAAGGAACTCATAATTCTGAATTTACCATAAGAAAAAAAACAAATATTGACTTTTTGAGAAAAATCATAAACAAGTCTTTATTCGAGTTGGATTTGACCGATAAGTATATCTTAGAAACTAAAAACAACCAACCACAACTAATTTCCAAACTAACCAGAATACTGAAAAGTCTTTTCTTATCTGGGGAGATATATAAGATTGATCATCGTGATGACAAATTAAAAATTGAAATGAGAACTGAAAAGCATCATTTCGAAATACTGGATAAATTAATAACTGAGATATAAAAACTGCTCACAACAACGTATATAGCTCATAGCTAATTAGTTGTTTAATCGAAGTTATGGCATATTTGGAAGTCCGCCAAATTTTTTAATTTGGCTTATTGAGTAAAAAAAGTAATAATAAAATTAAAAAATTGGCTTTAGCTTAACCGAAAAGTTATCGCTATTTTGCACGCTACGAGCCATATACACAACCGTTCTACACCATTTGAAAAAAATATTCGCCATATCATTAATAACCTTTTTTATCTTAGCATTCGTGGCGCTTTCTATGGGTGGCGGTCATGGATTTTTTTGGCCAGCTAAAGTGGTTTATCCATATTCAATGATAATAGCAATAACAAATAACCAGATCGGAATTTTAGCAATTATAGTGGCTGTTCTACAAGTTCCGATTTATGGATTTATAGCACATAAAAAAACTAAATGGACTTATCTAATTTTCGGAATTCATTTGATTTCAGCAGTTATTTGCCTGAATTTACCAACAGAAACCTTTAGCGGATAGATGAAAATAGGAATTGTAAGAGCACTGATATTTTACGGAATTGGTTTCGGCATTGCGGGAATAGTTTATTTGATTATTGGTCATCCGTATATTCACGCACCAGGAATTCATCATTTTATTTTATTACTTACAGTATTAATTGGATTAATTTGGACGATTATAAGTTTAGCTATCTATTTTTTTAAAGAAAAGACAAAAACACTTAGTGGATTTATTTTAACAAATTTGATTATAATAATTGGATGTGCTTTATACATAGAAGCTCCTTTATATCTTGATTCTAAGAAAAAAAATAACGTCCCAACAGAATTCATAAAGACGGAAGTAACTGGAGATACAACTAAAATATATCACAATGAAAATCTGATTTTTATTAAAGTTAAAGATTCTGTACTTTTAGATTTGAGATAAAACAAACCAAAGAAAAACGGTGTAGAACAATGTATAAAAAACATAGGGCGTTTGTGGTTTAACCGAAAGGTCTGTGTCTATTTACAAAGTCCGCTAAATATAAAATTTAGCGTTTACAGAAGAAAAGATAAAAGCAAAATATTTATATTTAGCTAAGTAATAAACCGAAACAATAGTGCTTATCACCTGCCCTACGTTTCTTATACGTAACGTTGTGTGTAAGTTAAAAAAACAGAACGCAAAAATGACAGAAACTGTTGAATTGAGGAATAAGCCCGAATTGAAAATAATTCTGAACGAAAACGAATTCGAAATCGTTGATGCTTCTGAACCGAAAAACAGCGGAATCTACTCATTTGGAAAACTTAAAAATGCGAAATTGAATGTGGAAAGAACGAATTGGTTGATAACTACTTTAAGTATAATTGTGGATTTATTTACTGGAGGTGCTGTAGGTGGAAAATTTAAGGATAAAGCAAACTTAAATCTTGATATGGAAAATCTGAATTTTAAAGTTTGGCTGATCAATGCAGATATTGAAAAAGCAAAACGAGTAACGGAATTAATAAACAGTAAAAAAACCTACACACAACACCGTATATAGCTCATAGCTAATTAGTTGTTTAATCGAAGTTATGGCATATTTGGAAGTCCGCCAAATTTTTTAATTTGGCTTATTGAGAAAAAAGATAATAATAAAATTAAAAAATTGGCTTGTGCTTAACTGAAAGGTAATCGCTATTTTGCACGCTACGAGCCATATACATCACCGTTATGCTACATTAGACCAATGAAACAAACATTAATACTTTTAATTGGAATTTTAGTTTCCACAACAACTTTTTCGCAGAACAAAGCGACGGAATTATATACTTCTGGAAACTCGAATTTTAAATCAGGAAAATTTCAAGAGGCAATTTCAAATTATACGGAATTGATGGAAATGGTGGACGAAAAAACTGTTCGAAAAACTTGTTTCATAAATCGTGGACTATCATATGACCGAATTAAAAAATATGATTTAGCAATATCTGACTTTACAGAAGCAATTAAGTTGGACAGCACTGATATGGCTTCCTTTATAGACAGAGGACTTTCTCAAATGCACGCTGGAAATTTAGAAAAAGCAAAAGAGGATTTTAATTATGTCGTTGTAAAAAACAATAACAATGGAATGATGGAAGCATCACTTTATTGGCTCGCTCGAATTAATTATTCTCAAGGTAAGTTTGAGGAAGTAATTAAAAATTGTGACAGATATTTTACCATAAACGCAAAAGACCCTGAATTATATTTCATTCGTGGAACGGCGAACGATATGTTGCGGAATTTTGAGCAATCAATAATTGACTATTCAAAAGCAATTGAATTAAAACCAAATTATGTGGAATCTA
Organism: Nonlabens sp. MB-3u-79; assembly: GCF_002831625.1. NCBI lineage: Bacteria > Pseudomonadati > Bacteroidota > Flavobacteriia > Flavobacteriales > Flavobacteriaceae > Nonlabens > Nonlabens sp. MB-3u-79. Next base: position 2,596,949 of record NZ_CP025116.1, read on the forward strand.
TTGCAAATCGTGGAACTGCGAAAATCAATCTTCTGACTGGAAACGGAAATTTACAACCGAGTAAAAAAGAAACGAAAAGTGCTTGTAAAGATTTAAAGAAAGCGAAAGAATTGGGAGATAATGCAGTCGATGATTTAATTTATGTTTATTGCGACAGAAAAGATAAAAAGAAACGGAATTAATAACGTAGCATAACACCGTATATAATTTATTGCTAGTTCTAGCCTACTTACGAAAATCCTCGCGGATTTTCTATTCGGTTTGTATTTGCTAAATTAGGTGCTTAAAACACGCAACAAACCATATACAAACAAGTTGTAAAACATTTGAACAAAACCACGAACTGAATTGGGAACTTGGGGAACAGCCATAAAAAGTAATGATACTTCAGCAGATATTTATGCTGACTTTTTTGATTTGTATAATGACGGAAAAGAACCAACTGAAATCAAAAACAAATTGATTTCCGACAATCCAAACGGAACAAATGACTTTTGGTTTACATTGGCTTTAGCTCTTTGGGAAACTAAAAGCTTGCCAAATGACATTTTGGAAAAAGTTCGGGAAATAATCGAAAGTGAATCTGATTTAAAAGTTTGGAAAGAACTTGATGCAAGCGAATCTGACATAAAGAAAAGAAAAGTTGTTCTTGATAAATTTTTGATAAAATTAGAATCGGAGAAAGCAAAACCAAAAGCCAGAAAGCGAATTTCCAAGAAAGAACCAATATTTGAAAAAGGAAGTTGTTTAACATTCAAATTGGAAAATGGAAATTATGGTGGCGGAATCGTTTTAGAATCTGACTTTGAAACAGGTTTTGGTTACAATCTAATTGTTACTACAAGAATAAATCAGACAAGTAAGCCAACAGTTTCTGATTTTAAAAAATGTAATGTTTTAGTTGCAAGTTTTGGGAATTGGAAAGAAGAGTCAAAAGTAACTTGGTATTTACCAAAAATGTATAAAAAAGACTTTGCCGAATTGTTTGAAAATATTGGAAAAATTCCAATCGAGAGAAATTACACACCGAATGGAAGTGAAATAAGAGCAAGTTTTTCAGCAGGTTGGCAACATATTATCGAGCCAGTAAATCAACAATTGGAATATGAAAAGGCAAACGGAATAACTAAATCATTTTCGATTGACAAGTTGATTAAACGAAAAAAATGGTGGCAATTGAAATAAAAACGTTTTACAACAACGTGTATAATTAATGGCTAGCCCTCGCCTACTCACAAAAATCCTAGCGGATTTTCTATTCGGTTTGTATTTACTAATTTAGGTGCTTAAAACACGCCACTAATCATACACAAGACCGTTGTGCAACATTATGAAAAACCTTTTCCTTACGTTATTTAGTTTACTTTTTTCAAGCATAATTTTTGCTTGCGACTGTGAATATGGGGGGAATTTTTTAAAAGCTTCTGCATCCTCAGAAACTATAGTCAAAGCCAGAATAATTGAGCACATTTATCACACAAAAAATGGTAAAAGGTTTACAGATTATGAAGAATATTTTGCTGAAACTATGGAAAACGAATTTGATGATTTTTACGATACTGGAGAATCTATCAAAATTGAAGTACTTGAATTAATACGTGGAACTGAAACAAGAAAAACAATCGAAATTTTCAATACCGATGGAGCGGATTGTAGAGCAGAAATTAGTGGATTTGAAAAAGATAAAATTTATATAATTTCTATATATCAACCGAAAAGAAAATATTCAAAACTCCCAAATGAAACTGATTCAGATTATGCAATTGGAGCATGTTCGGAAAATTGGTTGGAATATTTAATTGACAAGAATGAAGTAAGGGGTTATATAACAGGAAAGAAAAGAAGAATAAAAAAAACTTATAGCTACGAAAAGCTTGTGAAGAAAATAACGTTGCACAACAATGTATATAAAAAATAGCTCGAGTCATTGCTAACACAAAGGCTTGGGTGTTTTTGGAAAGTCGTCAAATTTTTAAATTTGACAAATTCCCGAAAATAAAATAATTAGTAAATTTAAAAATTCGGCTTGTGTATCATCAGAAAAGGTAATGCTTACTTTCAGCGCTACTTTTCATATACGGAACCGTTACCTACAATAGCACAAAAACCCTAAGCTACGGCCAACGCTACAAAGATGCTCGGAATATAATTCTGTAGTAAATTATAGAGCCTCCCTCCGATCCATTACTGAGATGATACAAACAATGCACTCCGTGTTGCGGTAAACTGCGCGTATAAAACTCTGAGAGATCAAAACAATTCCAGATCATACAAACACCTAGGTAGTTAAAAAACAATCACCAGGGCGCTCCATTAGAACTCACAGGGTGAAAAGTAGAACTCGCTGGATGAAAATATATGAGAACCTTAGAACCGCAACACTCCAAATTTTTACTAGCTATGGAATATGGGAACGTGGTGCTACGGTAGGTAACAACGGTTATAATTCATTGCAAATTAAGAGCTCGCCAATGTCTGTTAGTGATTGGATCTACAGCCGCAGCCCTTTTGAGGTGTTTACTGAACTGTAGACTGGAGAAAAACCAGACCACAAATAAAGTAAAAGAGCTGCGCTGCTTTTTGTGGCATCAAGATTTTGGCTTACTTTCATGCAACGAAATCATAACCGACGACGTTACCTGCAAGCTGAACAAAAAGAACATAAATGAAAATAAACGAATATTATATAAAGGCTAGATTGTTTCCGACAATTTTGACTTCAATTCCAATTCTCAGTTTGTATTTTTTTGGCTTCAGCGAAAAAATAATTGAGTTTATGACTTTTTTAGAAAGTTATAAGTGGGCTAGCGATATAACGCTTTCGATTGCCATAATTTATTTTCTCGTACAAATCAACAGACTAATTTCAAAAGAATTATTTCAAAATATATTTTTCAAAGAAGAACTACATATGCCAACTACAAATTTTCTGCTTAATTCGGATACCACTTTGGCGAAATCAATTAAATCTCAAATAGTTCAGAAAATAGCTACTGACTTTGATATTCAATTACTTGACTCAAATTCTGAAAACGAAAATGAAGAAGAAGCTAGAAAAATTATTTCAAGTGCTGTGGCACAAGTTAGAAATGTAACTAGAGATAATTCAATGCTACTTCAACACAATATAGAATATGGATTTGTAAGAAATTTGATTGGTGGTTGCGTTTTAGCTTCGTTAATTTCAATATTAAATATCTTTCTATTTCAATACACTTTCCCAAACCCTTTTGCGTTCAAACTTAATTTAGCCTTTTTAGGTGTTTTCATTTTACCGATCGTTTTGAGTAAGTTTCTAATTAACAGATATGGAAAGTATTACGCAAAAATTTTATTCGAACAATATTTAAAAAAATAAAGGAAATGGATTTTAGTATCGATATGCTATCGCTTGGCAATGCAGATTGCAATATAATATGGACAAAAGCAGAAAACGCTGACTTTGTAACAATAATTGATGGTGGTAACCCAAAAGACGCAAAAACAATTATTGAGCATTATGAAAGCTATATAAAACCACATATCTCTGACGATAGTCCAATATTAATAATTAATACCCATCCTCATTCCGACCATATCGGTGGCTTGGTAGATTTAGTTCATTATTTTAAAAATAAGATTGCTCGATTCTATTACAATGACCCAACAGACTACATTGAAGAAGCAAAAAGAATTGAAATAAAAAGCTTAAATGAATCATTTTTGTATTCGAACCAAAGAGTTAAAAAGCTTTTTGCCTCGTTACGACAGTCCGATGACCTAAGTGATATTCTAGCACAATATAAAATTTCTAAATTAGAAGCCTTTTCAGACAATAATCTAGACCATAATTTATTTGAATTTGTTGGTCCGTCAAAAACATTTTATTTAGAGCAACTTGGATATTTTACAAACATTGACAATCTAAGAACTTCAGGTTCAAACATTCAACCTGAAAGCGATATTAATGAAGTACAAGAAGGATTAAATTCTTGCGATATAGTTGATGAAAAAAATGATGCTTCCGCAGAGAATTTGACATCAGTCTTGACAAAATTTATTGATTCCAGTAATCGAAAGTACTTATTTACAGCTGATGCTGGAGTTGATGCTTTTGAAGCAGCAGTGAGTAATGGATATGATATTAAAGATTTACATTTTTGCCAATTACCGCATCACGGAAGTAGAAGAAATGTAAGTACGAATTGGATTAGTAATTTCAATCCTAAACGATTTTGGGTTTCCGCAAATGGAAGCAAAAAACACCCTAGAAAAGCTGTTATCAGTTGTATAAAGAAAAACTTGCCTGACTGCAAAACATATAGTACTCATAAAACAGGAACTATACATATTAATTCTAAATCCAATGTTTTTCCAGAGCGAAATTGGAGCACAGCAGAAGAATTATAAAAAGCCAGCAGGTAACAATGTATATAAAAAATAGGCGAAACAGTAATAAAATATAGGCTTATGGCTCGTATCAAAGTTCGTGCTTATCCGAAATTTTCGGTGCTTAAAAATCGCCTACTTTTCATATACTAACCGTTACCTACAATTTGAACCAAACTTTATGAATGCAACAGTAATTGGAATTATTATTGGAATTGTTTTGCTGTTTCTATTTTCTTTAATAAAAAAAGATAGCAAATTTGCTCATCTAGGAATTAATTTAAGTCGAATACATTGTCCAAAGTGCAATGAAAAACAGCCGATTGTTAGAAAACCGAATGGACAAAGACAAGCACTTTACGGAGGAAACACTTGTCGAAAATGCGGAACGGAAATGGATAAATATGGAGACATAATTTTGGACTAATGGAGTTAAGCGTAATATTTAAATTGTTAATACCAGTAGCTCTAATCGGAGTAGGAATATGGTTGAAAAAAAGCGAAAATATTGAGCAAAACAAAATGCGAAAGTTATGGTGGTTATTCATTACAATCGGAACATTTTTATTCATATTTAGAATAATTAAATACGTGTAAAAAACTGTAGGTAACACCGTATATAGCTCATAGCTAATTAGTTGTTTAGTCAAAGTGAAGGCGTTTTTAGAAGTCCGCCAAATTTTTTAATTTGGCTTATTGAGAAAAAAAAGTAATAATAAAATTAAAAAATTGGCTCGTGCTCAACCGAAAAGTAATCGCTATTTTGCACGCTACGAGCCATATACATCACCGTTGTGCTTAATGCCAAAAAAACCGAACTGAATTGATATTTAGACCATTGAAATACGAAAAATATGCTCAAAAAGCGGTTGATAAACTTCAAGAAAGTCAACCTGAATTTCGGACAAAATTTGACACGGATAATTACGATAATTGGTTTTATAATCAATCCAGCGAAACATTAAGATTATATAGTAATGACAAAGAAATCTATTTCAAATATATTCCAGTTGGAACATTCTCGCTGAATATTAATAGCTGGATGTGGGCTTGGGCGAATGAAGACTCTGTTGAACCAAGAAAATTTCGGACTTTAAAAATTAAAGAATTTGGAGAAAAAAAGAATTATGAAAACCTGACCAAATCGCACTTTGAGGGAGGTAAATATACTGGTTGGGAATTAACAGCAATTGCTTTCGAAATAATTGGCGGAATTGGAACTTATCGAGTGATTTCTGAACATTTAGAAAAGTATTTTTTACTAACTGAACAAATAACAAAAGAAGAAGCCGGAAAAATTGAGAGTGAATTAATTGAATGCAGTGTTCACGGAAAAATAAGGAAAGCATTTATTTGCCAACATTTGAATACTAATCAAAAAACCGGATTTGAAGAAGCTTTTGAGACTTATCGAGGAATGGAACTGGACGAAGAAGATGATTTTCAAGCTTGGTGTTCAAAATGCGAAAAAACACGAATAAAAACTGATGGTTGGAATGACGAATCTATGGAGTTCGCTAAAATAAAATTAGTGTGCGAAAGGTGCTATTTTGAAATTAAGGAAATAAACCTGTGAATAAAGCACTAAAGCACAACACCGTATATAACTCATAGCTAATTAGTTGTTTAATCAAAGTGAAGGCATATTTGGAAGTCCGCCAAATTTTTTAATTAGGCTTATTGAGAAAAAAGATAATAATAAAATTAAAAAATTGGCTCGTGCTTAACCGAAAAGTAATCGCTATTTTGCACGCTACGAGCCATATACACAACCGTTGTAGTGCATTAGAGAAAAAATGAACGAAAGATATTTAAAATTAGAAGTCATCTGGAAAGATGAGCATATGTTCGAATTAAAAGTTTCGGCAAATAATGGACGATACTCTGGAATTACAGAAGTTTATGAAGTACCTGATTCTCTACTTGGATTTGTAAATGACCTTAATGGATTTCCATTCGGAAAAGACAAAGTGACTCACTCTTGTGGAGAAAAAGACAGCTACGCTTATTTCGAAATGGAATTTTATAAAATCGGTTTGACTGGAAAATGTGGATTACTAATCACAATGGAAGAAAATGTTGCAACGGAATACAGAAAAGAAGAGAAAGACAAACTCACAATGGAATTGATAGTAGAACCTAACTCGATTGATATATTTTGTCGTGAATTGAAAGTGCTAGCTGAAAAAGAAAGTGGAATTGCGGAATTAAAAGCTGTCGGAAAATATACGAACAACATTGCGTAGAATAACGCACTACAACAATGGCTATAATTAATACGGGTTTTGTGCTTGACCCAAAGTTTCGAGCTTTTAACGAAGTCCGCCAAATCTTTTGATTTGGCTTTAGAACAAAAAAGATAAAACAAAATAAAAAGATTTGGCTAAGTGCTTAATCGGAAATTAATTACTTTAAATTCCCGTACTAACCATAGCCGAGACGTTGGTTGCAATTTAACCATAACCTAAAAAATAGCGAAAAATTGGTATAATGTTTGTTTAGCCTTAATTATAAAAATACACCAATCAATTATGAAAAGCTCTTATTTACTTTTTGGACTACTACTTTTAACCCTTATCTCTTGTAATGACAATGATGATATTGTAACCACTGATTTATATCCTGAAAATCTGGTAGCTTATTATCCTTTTAACGGTAATTCTCTGAACGAAATTAATCTTGAGAACAATGGTTTGGTTGATGGTGCTATTTTGACTGCTGACATTGGAGGTTCTTTAAACAGTGCGTTCAGCTTCGATGGTATTGATGACATCATAAAAATAAATCACAATTCAATATTTAATTTATCAAATGATTTTACAATCTCTGCTCTTATTAAGCCCGAAGAAATCAAAACTCAACATATTGTTAGAAAAGGTGCTTCTGTTAATGGAACAGGACGTAGGCCTTATGGTATTTCTTTATCGGCAACGGGTGATATCGTATTTTCAGTAACCACCGAAAATGGGCAAATATTAAATCAAGCACGGAAACAAGGCTATCAAATAAATGAATGGTATTTGATAACTGGTGTTTTTAAAGATTCCGAAATGTTACTATATGTAAATGGAGAACTCGAAATGTCAGAAATTACGAATGGTCAAATAACCACAAATACAGAACCTTTGTTAATTGGTTCAAGGTTGAGCTTGCCAAGCGATACCTTCAAAGGAGCTATCGATGAAGTTAGAATTTATAATGTAGGTTTAAATGAATTTGAGGTAAGAGAAATATATAATAACCTCTAAAAAAAACTGCAACCAACACCGTATATAGCTCATAGCTAATTAGTTGTTTAATCGAAGTTATTGCATATTTGGAAGTCCGCTAAATTTTTTAATTTGGCTTATTGAGTAAAAAAGATAATAATAAAATTAAAAAATTGGCTTTAGCTTAACCGAAAGGTAATCGCTATTTTGCACGCTACGAGCCATATACATCACCGTTGCCCACAATATGAAAAAAAAAAAATGGCTGAAATAATAAACGCAGAAAATCAAACTGAAAAACAGGTCGAATATGCAACATTTTGGAGCCGAGCTGGAGCATATATTCTCGACGGAATTATAGTCGGAGCATTTACTCTTTTTATTAATGCTATTAACATTGCGAATTTTAAAAGCTTTCTGATTTACCTCATAATTGCAATTGTTGCGATTTCTTACAAACCTTTTATGGAAAGTAAATATGGAGCAACTTTCGGAAAAATGGCTATAAAATTAAAAGTGACCGACCAAAATTTCAACCAAATTGATTTTAAACAATCATTATTGAGAAGCATAATTCTAATTTTTCCAGCAATTCTTTTCGTTCCGATTTATTATTTTGCATTTAACAATCCAAATCTTGCGGAATACACTCAAATATTCGAATTTGCTCAAGGTTTAGCAATTGAATATCCCATTCAAAGTTGGATAAGTAATTTGAGTTTTATAATAATCGTAGTTGATATAATTGTGTTGCTGACTGACAAAACAAAAACGCAAAGGTCTTTACACGACCGAATCGGAAAAACTTACGTACTGTTTGATAGAAAATAGTGCAGAAAATACTGTGGGCAACACCGTATATAGCTCATAGCTAATTAGTTGATTAATCGTAGTTATAGCATGTTTGCAAGTCCACCAAATTTTTTAATTTGGCTTATTGATAAAAAAAAGTAATAATAAAATTAAAAAATTGGCTTGTGCTCAACCCAAAAGTAATCGCTATTTTGCACGCTACGAGCCATATACATCACCGTTGCCAGTAATGTTATGAAAAACCGATTCTACATTTATACTATCGTAATTTTGTTTGTATCCTGTTCTGATTCGAATAAGAAAAAAACAGAATCTACTGAAAAACCAAATACCGAATTGAATGTTAATGAAGAGCATTTGGATTTAGAAAAAGACTCGAACATCACATTAAGCGAATGGGTTAATTTTTACGAAAACTCTGAACCAGACTTTTCATTAAACAAATTTGAATTCCAATCAAAAAACAAGTTGAATGTCATTCAGGGAAATGTATTTGGAAATTTTGACTCAAATTTTGACCAAATTTATTCTGACTTTTTAATATTTCGAGAGGACAAAGCGAAATATGTTGATTTTGATAGTTACGGGTGGTCATTAAATGAAAACAAGGAAATATTATTTTCGCCAGACCAAGAAATAAATCTTGTGGATATTAAAAAGAAAACAGTTGACAGAATAGCATTTCGAGGACCTTCTCAATGGACAGAAAACATATTTTGGCAGAATGATTCAATCATTGTACTTTTAGAAAACACCTATGAAAAACAACCGATTATAACTAAGATTGATATAAATAAGATGTCAATTAAGACATTCATTTATAGCGACACCTTGAATTTTGAAAGCGACTACACGAAATCGAGGTTTAAGAAATTGGGCTTGCAGTATGAATAAAAACACTACTGGCAACAACGTATATAGCTCATAGCTAATTAATTGTTTAATCGATGTCTAGGCATATTTGCAAGTCCGCCAAATTTTTTAATTTGGCTTATTGATAAAAAAAGTAATAATAAAATTAAAAAATTGGCTCGTGCTCAACCGAAAAGTAATCGCTATTTTGCACGCTACGAGCCATATACACAACCGTTGTACACCATTATGAAAAACATCTTCGCAATAATAATCTTCTTGTTTCCAATCATAATTTTCTCACAGAATTTTAAGATAGCTAAACCAAATGCGACTGAACTGAATGCGGAAATGAAACGTACAAATTTTGCTGACGATGTGATTTATATGTACCTGAATAGAAACTATGACTCTATTGCCAAAAAAAGAGAAGTTATATATTATAATTATCCAGGCTATAGCATTTGCTCTTTTAATCAAGCCTTTGAAAACGGAATTAACTACTCGATTGAACAATGCAAAGAGGCAGGCGGAATTTCAATCTCACTTGTTCTTCCAAAAACAGATAGAGAAAGTTTAAATCAATGGATTGAGCTGATTTTTAAAAGTTCACCAATGGATATTGAACATAGTTGGAATTCTGACAAATCGAAATTTGAACCTACTGATAAAGGTGTTGGATGTTATTATGAAATTAAAGAAACAGAATCAAATACTATCGTGGAAAATTATTGCGGATGTTGACGCGAAAATAACGGTGTACAACAACGTATATAGCTCATAGCTAATTAGTTGATGAATCGAAGTCTAGGCATATTTGCAAGTCCGCCAAATTTTTTAATTTGGCTTATTGATAAAAAAAGTAATAATAAAATTAAAAAATTGGCTCGTGCTTAACCAAAAAGTAATCGCTATTTTGCACGCTACGAGCCATATACACAACCGTTAGCGGCAATGATAAAAAAATACCTGTACATAATACTAATTTTGAGTTTGCCCCTTTTTATTTCGGCGCAAGAAGTCTCGTTTGAAAATTTAAAAGAACATTTTGAGAATTACAGCTCTTGGCCCGAGGCGATTGAACCGATTGGATTACCATATCGTTCAAAAGAATTCAACGTTTCCATCAGCGAAAATCCTATTTACTATAAAATCGACACACTCGTTCTCGACAATCCATATTACACCGACGACTTTGATGATTGGGATGACAATTATATAAATTTTCCAAAATCATTTTCTGTTATTTATGAAGACAATCTCATATCCTTATTTGGTAATGGTAAATTTGTTTGTCATAATCTAAACGACTACTCTAGAAATAAAAAACTCGAAAACGAACTTAACAGTAAAAAATTCAAATATCATTGGGTTATAGATGGAAGATTATATGCTAAATCTAAATCAATTTTATTGAGCGGTTTATACCAATGGAATGGGATAAAATGGAAAAGTGCAGATATAAAAATACCAGTAGATGAACAATCAATTTTATTGTCAGATGACAACTTTATTGTTTACCGAAAATGTAGTGGCGAATTTGGAGGAACTATTTACTTTTTCGACAGACAAAGCAAAGAAACATATTTTACGGAATCAACTTGTGCGAATACAGTAATCAAAAAAAATGGACAGTATCAAATTCTTGCACATTTAGGTCATATGATGGGAACATCGGAAATTAAAATAATTAACGACCCGAAAAAAATGACTAAAGCAACAAATAATGAGCTAAAAATTAAACGAGGAAGTTTAGGTTATCAAGATAAAACAAATGAATACTCGAAAGAAATAGACCTTTTCGGAATTCAGTTATTTTCTACTTTTAGTAATAACGAAAGGCGTTTATTTCTTGCACATCTAAATGATAGTACTTTTTTAGCTGAAATAAACGGAAAAGAAATACAAATCGTAAATCCTTTATTCAATAATGACAAGTATACTCACGACCCAATAACAAAAACATATGGAAAGTACACATTGATAAACATGGACTTCTATGGAATCGCGATTGACCGTGAAGTTTCGGTAATGATAATTAAGGATAATGAAATTACATTGTTAGATTGGAACGAAAATCACAGCCGCTAACACCGTGTATAATTAATGGCTAGTCCTCGTCTACTCACAAAAATCCTGGCGGATTTTCAATTCGGTTTGTATTTACTAAATTAGGTGCTTCAACACGCCACTAATCATACACACAACCGTTGCCCACAATATGAAGAAACTGCTCGCAATAATGATAATTCTGATTTTGAACTCTTGTTTTATGTTCAAAGAAAACGGAATTGAAATGAAAATTAAAAATGACTCAAGTGAACCGATAACTAATGTGGAATTTACAACGTCAGAAAAACTGGAGATAATAAAAATTGACCGAATCGAACCGAATGAAAGCGTGACGGAATTCTTATCAATGCGGAAAAACAAAACTGACGGAGCATACTCTCTGACTTTTACTCGTGCGAACGGAAAAAAGGAAATAAATGGAGGCGGATATTATACGAATGGAGGTTCACTTGACCATTGGGTTGACTTTATCGTAGAAAAAGACACAACGATTATAAAATTTGACGCACCTATTTATTGAATATGAAAAAATTATTATTTAAAAGGATTTCGGTCCTATCAGTTTTTTCAGTTCTCTTAATATTGTTCTGTCTATTAATAATGATTTTTGACTTTAAAGCTGTGAATGACCCTTTTGGCTATGGACTTATCGCAATGGCAGTTGGAATTGGAGTTGGGCTATTCGGAATATTTTTTGACTTTTTACTATCGCTAATTATTAAAAACAGAATGACTTTAAACATAACGGAATTGATATTAGTAAGTCTATTTTTATATGCAGTATGGCCGAAATAAATACTGTGGGCAACACCGTTTATAATTAATGGCTAGCCCTCGCCTACTCACAAAAATCCTAGCGGATTTTCTATTCGGTTTGTATTTACTAAATTAGGTGCTTCAACACGCCACTAATCATACACACAACCGTTATGTGGCATTTGAAAAAAAACTATGAGATTTCATTTAACAATCCTTTCTTTGATTTTACTTTCTTCGTGTAATACAAATGAAAAGAAAGTGGAGAAAATAGCATTGAATGACTTTTCGAATATTCAAATTGACTTTGTAACAGGTGATGAAATGATGATTTTGCATCGGATGTCAATCCTCAAAGACAGTACAAGAATTAGAGCAATCAAAGAAAAACCTTATTACTATTACGGTTCAAAAACTGACTCGACTTGGATTACCGAGATTGGAAAATCCGAACTTCAATTAATAAATGAGTTTATATCTTACGCTGAATCCCAAAAAGATTCCTGCTCATTTCTTTCAACCTCAATTGACCGATATAAAATTAAAATTGAAGACAAAAAACAAATAAATATTATCGGAAACTGTGACTGGAATGGAATTGACTATGATAGTTTAGAAAAGAAAATTTTTGGAAATAAGTTTTCCGAACTTAAAAATAAACGTGAATTTGTAGCGGATTCAATTGTCGAAAGTTTCAAAGGGATTTGGGATGTTTCAGGCTGGAAAAATGGCGCGTTAAAAAACAAGGAAGTTATTCTTACGCGAACTAACGAGAACGAACCAAAAAGCGATGGACAATATCGTTGGAATTTTGACAAAATCAAAATGGCAGAATTGAAAAATAATTTAGACATTGACGAAGGAAGTTCACTAATCAAAATTAGAGGTTCAACTTATGATATAATTAGTATTGAATCCAACCAAATAGAATTGAAACACTTGTGGTAAAAAACGCCACATAACACCGTATATAGCTCATAGCTTCTTTGTTATATGCTTGAAGTTATGGCATATTTGCAAGTCCGCCAAATTTTTTAATTTGGCTTATTGAGAAAAAAAGATAATAATAAAATTAAAAAATTGGCTTGTGCTTAACCGAAAGGTAATCGCTATTTTGCACGCTACGAGCCATATACACAACCGTTGTGGTTTATTAAAAAACTCTTGAAAAAAGAAAATAAAGACCACCAAAATGAATTATTTAAAAATATAAAAAAATATTATGGAAAACATATTTGAAGGTGTAATTGGAATTATAGTTGTAACACTAATTATATTTTTCTTTTGGTTTATTCCAATTTGGTTCGGACTAAAATGGGCGAAAATCAAAGGAGTTTCTAAACTTTGGATGCTTTTTGGATTTCACCCAATGACTGGATGGATTGCGTATTTAATTTTGAGATACGGGATTGACCCAAGAAAACAATGTGATAAATGCAAAGAATCGATTAAAATTGAAGCTCAAATTTGTCGTTATTGCGGAAACCAAATGAGCCAAGAAGAGATAAATATTTCAATAAAAGAATTTGAGGAAAGAAAAAAATAACAAACCACAACAGCGCATATAGCAAATAGCGGTCAATCATTGTGAAGAGAGCCGCTACTTGCCATATACGCACACGTTCTACACCATTTGAAAAAAACACTTTACATAATAACATTCATTAGTCTTTTAATTGGATGCTCATCTGAACCTAAAAGAGAAGTTCAGGAAAAGCTAACGCCGTTTGTAATAACTAACAAAATATCAAGCAAAACTTATGGCGATACTTTAAAAATTGAATATGAGTATCGTGGAGATACTGTAATTCAAAAAAGGATTGATTTAAAAGGAACTACAGACAATAACTTTGATAGTTCCTTTACTGCAATATCAATATGGTCAACAAAAAAAACTTCACAATTATTATGCAAGAAAAAATTAAAACTGACTCTCGACAGTATTGATTACGAATTTTGCTACCAAGATGTTCTAAAACAGTTTGACAAAGACATAGCCAAAGCAAGAGCAAAAGAAGAAAGTTGGAACGCAGAAGGACTTTTAGAGATGAAAACAGATATAATGAATTACCAAAAAGGGGAAGTTATCGATTTGGACTTCTTCGGCAACTCATATCTAATGGATTTAGTAAGAGATATAAATTCTAATTTATATGACAATAAAACGGAATCAAGAATTGAAAAAATTAGTGTAGAAAAATACGAGACAAATTTTTCTGAAGGAAAAAACTACTATTTTTTAAATAAAAAAAATGATACAATTGCGGTGTATCATCGAATGGAATGGATGAGTTAGGATGCGAAAAAACGGTGTAGAACAATGTATATAAAAAATAGCGCAAGTCATTGCTAAAACAATGGTTTGGGCAATTTTGGAAAGTCACCAAATTTTTAAATTTGACAAATTCCCAAAAATAAAATAATTAGTAAATTTAAAAATTCGGCTTGTGTATAATCAGAAAAGATAATGCTTACTTTCAGCGCTACTTTTCATATACGGAACCGTTGTAAACAATTATGAAAAAAATCCTGTTCCTCTTAATAATATCAGTTTTTACAGGTAGCTGTGGCACTTCTAAAAAGAAACCCAAGTCTAAATTTGCGGATGAATATCAGAAACGGATTTTAGGAAATGTAATGGGATTAAACCGACTTGAATTGAATGCAAGTTTTGATGAATGTGGCGAATGGGGCGGACATAATGAATCGTTTGATATTTATCGCGAAAATAAAATTCTATATGCGGAATATATAGAAGATATTGTTGACTGTAAAAATCCCTATGACGAAAATCGAAAAATTGCGGAACGAAAAACAATACGGCTGAATGAAAAACACGAAAAAGCTATTGCGGAATATTTGAACTCATTACTTGAAATCGGATTAAAAATGGAATTTCCCTATCACGCTGGAAGTTACTATCAAGCAGTTATGAATGACTCAACGATGATTTTAAAATATCACTCGGTTAGTAGTAGCTGGAAAGAATACGAACGATTGAAAATTGTGCTGAATAAATAACTGTTTACAACAACGTATATAGCTCATATCTAGTTAGTTGCATAATTCAAAGTTATGGCATAATTGCAAGTCCGCCAAATTTTTTAATTTGGCTTATTGAGTAAAAAAGCAATAATAAAATTAAAAAAATGGCTTGTGCTTAATCGAAAGGTAATCGCTATTTTGCACGCTACGAGCCATATACATCACCGTTAGGCATAATGCAGAAAAAAACACTTTTGATATTGATAATGATGATTGCAACTTTAATTAGTTGTAATAATTCAACACAATCTGAATCAGAAAATGTGTTAAGCGAAAATAATGTCCCAAAAAATTTGAACGAAGCACTGAATCAAATCGACAACGACTTATCTGACTCTTTAAAGACTGAAATTAGAAGAATGACGGAAAGCGACTTTGTTTCTGAATCACATTTCGGATTTGGAATTGGAATGCGAAATGAATGGAAATTGTGGAAAGACTCTGACTTATCAAAATACTTTAATTCCATTGGTATAAATCATCCTGATGATATGTCGGGAATAATTTTAACGAGTTTTCATCGAAAATTGACTGAAAATCAAATAAAGCTGGATGAACAAATCGCTTATTATAAAGATTACTGGGATGGAGTTGAATTAACTCGTTTGCCTGAAGAGACAGAATTTCCAGAACAGAATTTAGAGTTTAGAGTTTCACGAAACTATGGACATTATACAAAAGATAAAAAATGGGGAACAGTTTACATTCAAACTAATCCTAAAACTGATTATATATGGATATATGATTATTTTTATGGTTGGAAAAAAATCGATTTGACAACAAAGGATAAGTTGGACAAAGCGAAAATTCAACAAACCGAAAGTATTTTGAATGAAATATATAGCGAATAGCACTATGCCTAACAACGTATATAACTCATAGCTAATTGATTGATTAATCGAAGTTATAGCATATTTGCCAGTCCGCCAAATTTTTTAATTTGGCTTATTGATAAAAAATATAATAATAAAATTAAAAAATTGGCTCGTGCTTAACCAAAAGGTAATCGCTATTTTGCACGCTACGAGCCATATACATCACCGTTACCTACAATAGCACAAAAACCCCAAGCTACGGCCAACGCTACCATAATACTCGGAATATAGTTCTGAAGTAAATAGTAAAGCCTCCCTCCGATTAAATACTGAGATGATATATACAATGCACTCCGTGTTGCGGTAAAATCGCGTGAACGGCTCTTAGAGATCAAGATAAACCTGGATCATACCAACAACTAGATCGTTAAAATACATTCGCCAGAGCTTTCTATTAGAACTCAGAGAATGAAAATATATCAGACCCTTAGAACCGCAACACTCCAAATATTTACTAGCTATGAAATATGCGTATGTGGTGCTACAGTAGGTAACAACGGTTATAATTCATTGCAAGTTAAGAGCTAGCCAATGGTTGTTAGTAATTGGATCTACAGCCGCAGCCCTTTTGATTGTTTACTAAAAACTGTCGTCTGTAAAAAAAACAGACCACAAATAAGGAAAAAGAGCTGGGCTGCTTTTTGTGGCATCAAGATTTTGGCTTACTTTCATGCAACGAAATCATAACCGAGACCGTTGCCAACCATTTGGGAAAACAGAAATGAAAAGAATAATAATGAAAATAATAATGTTGATTTTGATTTTCACCAGTTGCACAGGAAACAAGAAATCTGAATTAGTAGCATTACAACAAATTGAGAACAAAGAAAAGAATACCCTTGAACAGAATGAACAACTTGACGTAGAAGAAATAAGGAAAATTATTTCACAAAAATGGATTACAAATACTATTCAATATACTGATGAAATATTAAATTTTGTGAGTTTTAAAGATTCTGTAACAGATAAATCAAACAAATTTATAATAGAGTTTAGTGATAATGGAAATTTGAATTTAGAGAGCACATCAAAAAATTATGTGTGTGGAAATGGAATGCCTTATTTCGACAAAGCAACTTGGGAATTTAAAAAAGGTCGATACAATATAAATACTAACGATTTTGATTTAACGAATAATTTAATATTGCATATAAGAGGTGGGATAATGCTCGAAAATAGGTTTGAATTTAAAAGGGTATATTTAATAAAATCAATTACCGAAAATGAATTGAAACTTGAGCAAGTTAATTCTATTCTTGAAAAATTTATAACAGATGGAAATAATTTTTATAAAGAATAAAACGGTTGGCAACACCGTATATAGCTCATAGCTAATTAGTTGCTCAATCGAGCTTATGGCGTATTTGCAAGTCCGCCAAATTTTTTAATTTGGCTTATTGAGAAAAAAGATAATAATAAAATTAAAAAATTGGCTCGTGCTTAACCGAAAAGTAATCGCTATTTTGCATGCTACGAGCCATATACATCACAGTTACCTACAATAGCACAAAAACCCCAAGCTACGGCCAACGCTACCATAATGCTCGGTATATAATTCTGAAGTAAATAGTAAAGCCTCCCTCCGATCCATTACTGAGATAATATATAAAATGCACTCCGTGTTGCGGTAAAATCGCGTGAATAGCTCTTAGAGGTCAAAATAAATCTAGATCGTATAAACGGATTACTACCAAAGTTGACATCACTGCCACCGCGAGCTGCCCAAGTATATTCTTGGGCATGTATAGAAACTATAGATGTTAATAATAGAGTAAGTAATAGTATTGTTTTTTTCATATTAAGATTGCTTTCGAGAAAGAAACCATGAACCTATTTCTTAACCAGTCTCAAAGTTTGAGAACTAGCATCACTTTCTAAATTTAAAAAATACACTCCTGAAGTCAAAGAAAGAACCTCAATTTTATTATCGTCTATAGCACCTGATAATACTTGCTGTCCAGAGATATTATAAATAGAATAGGAAGTAAACGATAAATCACCGGTTATTTGAGCAAAGTCTGTAGCTGGATTAGGAAAGATAGAAACATTAGAAAGATTTTCTTCTTCCATACTTAAAGGAACCCCATTACAGTCTGTAGTAGCAAGGCGTGCATACCAAAAGTCAGTATCTCCATTTCCATTAATTTGTAAAGGAGTAATACCAGTAAAATTTTGAAACAGCGTACTTCTAAAATAACCGCCAACTACATAATTACCGAAATTATCTGTTGCGATGGCGGTTGCCATTTCTTGGCTTCCTCCTGGGGCTAAAATATCTTCTAAGCCTAAAACATTACCAGTAGCTGCATCAAAACGTGCCACAACTGGATCATCCTGCCAGCTACCAGAACGCGTAAAACTTTGAGAGCCCCAATTACCATTGATACGCAATGCCGTTGCAAGTGCAACTTCATTATTATTTAAAGCAATTTTAAAACCACTAGATTCTGCACCATAAAATGGACTAGAACCCCAAAGTAAGTTTCCTTGCGAATTTAATTTAATAATGAAAGGTCCAGAAGCTGGACCTCCTGAAAGAGAAGTTTGATCAAAGGAATATCCAGCAAAAGTATCTGATACTGATCCAATACCGCTAAAATTTCTACCACTTAAATAAACATTAGATTGATCATCTACTTTTAAATCATATATACCAGTGAAATTATTACCTCCAGTATTTTCCATACGCCACAACACATTACCATTAGCAGCATTTACGGCTCCAAGTGCAACATTATTATTTATGGGGCTACCTAAAAAATCTAACATATTTCCTGTTCCTAGTCTTCTATAGGCACTGATATAGTATCGATTAAGCGTTTCATCCATTGTAAGTACAGCTGAATAAGTAGGTCTACCATTAGTAAACTCTAAATTTATAGGAGTCTGTCCTAAATACGTTCCTTGATCATCAAACCTAAAAATAGCATAATCATCAGTAGCAGTAGTATAAGCACCATTGATGTGCGTACCTGCTCCCATGGTCATCAACCAGTGAGTAACGTTGTTAGCATCTGTATAATGACCAAAAGTATAAGATTTTTGAACTTCCGAAATTCCAGTAGCATCTTGCTGTGGTCTTTGCAGCCATTGAAATACTCCAGAACTATCATATTTAATTAAGAATAAGCTTTTATTATGAGGACCTGGAGTTGTTAATGTTAAGTTCGAATTAATTATTACATCAGTATCAAAATGAATAAAATTATCATTTGAAGATCCCCGACCCAGAACATAACCTGATACATAAATATTGTCATTTGAGTCAATAGATAAATGCTGTGTTAAATCATCATTGTGTCCACCTATAGTTTTTTGCCATCTCACATTACCATCACAATCTGTAGAAAACAAAAAAGTGTCATTTCCAAAGTTAGGTCTATTGTAATTTGTAAAGGGCACACCATTCAAATTAGTATTGTTACTAGAAACCGTTGCTAGAAAGTAATAGTTGTTCTGACTATCCACAACTATATCCCTAATATGTTCATATTCATTAGTAGAGTTAGGATTACTACCGAAATTTACATCTCCACCGCCGCGAGCTGCCCAAGTATATTCTTGGGCAACACTTATTGTGGTAATCAGTAAGACAAGTAACAAAAAAAGCTTTTTCATTCTATTATTTTTTAATCAAATAGTTTTGTATTAATATTTTTCCGTTGCTTTTAATCAATACAATGTATTGGGTAGGCTTAAAGTGAGATACTTCTACTTCTATACTCCCATTTGTATTTTTCAGTACAGAATGATACATTCTTAAACCATTAAGATCATAAATTTCTAATTGTACCTGTTGCAAATCTTTTTCAAATAATTCATAGGTAAATGTAGCTTTTTGATCTACAGGATTTGGACTAATTGTCAAAGTAGACTTTTCACCTTCTCGATTCTCATTTTCTATTTGTACTTCTGGAAACTTCACTTCGGTCTGTGTTATACAATTTCCTTCTCGATGTGAGGCATCCATATTTATTAATAGGTTACCACCAGAGAAAGGACTTTGTGGGGTAAATCGCAATGGATTGAGACTAAAACTACTTCCTGAAGGAATAGTAATGGAGGAAGGTGTAAAAAACCCATTACCACCTGTAATGCTTAATTGTATGTTGAGATCAAAAGGAGAATTATTGACCAGATTTCCATAGATTTCAAAATAAATAAAAGGTGTCTCGATCAACTCGATGAAATCGATATCCAGCTCTAATTCACAATCACCACATTCTTCATTTTGTGTGATTACTAATGGATCGCTTAGTTGCGCACAATTACTATTCTCTAATTCTAACGTGATCGCATCATTGGCTCCTAAAAAAGGTGTAATATCAAAGTCGTTCACGCTACCTGTTCCAGATAAAGAACTGCCGTTACTGTCATAATTCCAAGATTGAAAAGGAACTGATAATCCAGGAATCACACGAGTAGCAAAATCTTCTTTTCCACAGAAATCCAAACATCCAGAAGGAAAATACCATAGATAGGAAGAAGGATCCTTATCTAAATAAGTCTGTAATTCCACCGTACAAGCCGAATTATCAGGTACAAAAGTAAGCTGGTAAGAACCACCTCTAGTTACTGTATGAGGATAACCAGTGAAACCATCACTCCAGTGGTACGTACCTGCCTGTGGAGATTGCACACTTAGGGTAACCGCATAAGGGTTACAAGAATCTGGTGTAATGATTATGCCACCTAGATTAGGTACAGGCGTTACGATTACTTCTTTTTCTACTGTATAATTACAAGTATTATCTGCTGCTACTTCGAGAATATAGGTGTAAGTACCAGCCGTATTTTGTGTTTCTTCTAGAGGTTCTATAGGAAATGTGTTCAACCATGGGCCAGTGGTACCATCAATGATCCAGCGGTATTCATCTATCCCACTACCAGCGGCAGTGCTTAATCCAGTAACTTGGTACGGCTGTCCCACACAAGCTACTTCTGGAAGTTCTATATCAAAAAATGGTTTTGGTAAAATAGTAACGTTTATAGGATCGATATCATCCAGACATAAATCAGTATTTCTAAGCTTTACCCAGTATTGACCAGAAACGGTAGGATTATAAATTGCTTCCGTATTAATACCAGGAGCAGGGTCAGTTTCTAGCATCCATAAATAACCACTTTCTGCGGGAATAGTGTTGGGAGCTGCAATTGTTTGTTGACCAGTATTGAAAAAAGTTAAATCTATTTGAGCACCTTCACAATAAGTACCAGAACCAAAATAAGGACCTGTAAAAACACCTTCAGTCACTTCAATTTGTTGAAACGGCGATGTAACTGAGCACCCATTTTCATCAGTAACTGTTAAGTTTATATCTTGAATACCTACCGGTAAGGAAATTTCAGGACTTACTTGCGTATTAGAGCCATCAGTTAAGAATCCCCATGTATAGGTATGGTTGGGATTAGAGTTAATGGGTCTCAGTAAAATAGGACACTCCATACAGGTTTGTGTAATAGGTCCAGCGTTTGTATTTATAGCTGCTTCTCTAGCATCTAATATTTCAAAGGCAGCATCTGGGCTATTTAAAACAACTTCTTGCTCAGCTATACAAACTGGGTCACCAGGACCACTTATAAGTACTCGAGCTGTATAAACTCCATCAGGTACATTAGTAAAAGTATGTGATCCTAATGTATTAGTGACAGAAGTACCAAAACCTACTAACCCGTAGCTTACTGTTGCACCTACGTATGTATTTAATATTGTACCTGTGCTATTTACAGTAATTTCATTAGAGTTAGGTGTAACACAACCTACGCTAGTATCAATTGCTGCTTGATATCCTATAGTAAATGGAACAGAGTCGGTTGTACTACAATTTGGATAAATTGCTTTTACAAGCATGGTATAGGTTCCAGCTGGCAAATCGCTATTTGATTCTAAAGTTGCACTAGTACTATTACTAGACACTATATCCCAATTACTGCCGCGAACAGTATATTCTACGGAAGAAGGAGAACCTCCAAAATTATCTACAGCTACTTGAATTTCTTTACAATCTGCCCAATTTACAGATGTAATGGCTATTTGTTCATTTGTACAGATGGGATCTGCAGAGCAATCTCGTATAGTTATTGGAATGTCTTCGGTTATAGAGACACATCCATTTGGATTATTGTTAGGGAATGAAATTGCGCAAGAATAGTTACCAACTCCTAAAAACGGATTAACAGTAGGATTGACAACTAAAGTCGTTCCAGTTTGTCCAGGAATTATATTGCCGTTTCTCAACCATTGATAATTAACCGGTCCTAAATTCGTATTTTGATAAATTGCAGACAAGGTTACATCTATATCTGCCACACTACAAAAAGATGTATCGCCAGAAGCAATGACGTCGACATTAGGACTGGGCAGTATAAAAGTTGTTGGATTAACAAAATTGCCTACAGATGTTGTACACCCATCCATATTTCTATAATTAAATCTAAATGTGTATAGTGTAGGGTTGTCGACAAATGGAACTTCTACATTACTAATAAGTAGTTGGTTTTGAGGAGTTATTTGAATTATCGCATTCGGTTGAGGTATTGGTATACCTGTAAAGCCACCAGCTGTGCTACCATTTACTAAAAATTCCCAATCAAAAACCCATGTGCTTAAATCGGCTTGTGGGTGTAGATTCACAAAACTTACAGTAAAATTAGTAGTTTCGCCAGAGCAAACATCTTGTGGTGGTGTCAATACAGTAGGAGGTACATAACTTAATGATACACGATAAGGAGTTATGTTAGTTAGTTGACCACATTTACGAATTCTAACATTCAAATTAGTAGGATTACCTTGCGATATTCCAATAGGAAGTTCATTAAACATTATGGTAACTTCATGAGTGTTTTGTCCAGCAATGATACTACCGTAGCGCTCATCATCAAAAAACCACTCATAGGTTTCACCTAATTCATAGTCAACTCTAAAAAAAGCAACAGAGCTGGAACAGAAAAATCCGTCTCTTGGATTTATATTTGGATTTGCTGGATCATAATGATCAATTTCCGTAATTATCGACAAAGGTGTGATTTGATGGGCTAACCATGATCCTGCACAACCACCATTTTTAGAAACTTGTCTAACCTCCAGATCATAATTAGTTGAAGTTGTTGAATTAAATACGACAGAAACAGTTTCTCCCTCGGTATTTCCTTGAATAGTTCCTTGACTAGCGACAATGCGCCATTCTGCATAATAATCATCATTATTAAGATCAATAGAATAAGAGTATGGAGTTCCTGCACAAACTTGTTCTAAAGTTCCCTCAATCGCAATACTAGGATCTATAGCAGGTGGTAAATCAATTACTGTTATTAAGAAATTGTCACTCGTACAATGTGCTGGAGAAGATGCTGTTATAATATATACTCCTGGAGTATTAAAAGAATAATTAATTAATTGAGAGGTAGTCTGTTGATCTATAAGATCGTTTTCAAAATATATGCTCCATTCTGTATTGTTATTTACATTTTCAGTTGTAAAACTTACTTCTTCATTTAAACAGACTTCTGTCTCTGCTTGTATGACATGTTTATCCCTAATGGATACGGTGCGTTGCGCAAATCCTCCACAAAGTAGCAATGGACTGTTGTAATTACTGTTCAAAATATATTCACCAGGCTCTAGATCGGTAGTATTCAATACGATCTCATTGGGTTGGTCTGTAATATCAAAATCAACTGGAAACGGAAGTGAATTTCCACCACCATCTAATAAATTCCATTCAAAAACAGTTGCTGGCCATCTCGGTAATGAGAATAAATATTCTTCGCCAGCACACAGTTCTTCTTCTCCTATGATAGTACCTTCTTCTTCAATAACAGGTATTTTTACAGTAACTGGAACATTTTGACAAGCATCGCAATTGGATGGTATAAAATTTAGGTATCCAAATCCATCTTGTGGGTCATTCCAAATCACTTCCACTATGGAATCATTATTTCCACTTAAAATAGTACCGCCTTCTACTTCCCATGCAAATAAATCGCATAAGCCAGGATTCTCAACAGTATAGGTTTCCACGCTATTCTCACAAATTACTGTAGGACAAGTAATAGAAATACTTTCTCCTTCAACTCTAATTCTTTCTCTAGTCGTTTCACTACAATTACATTCATTAGTAACGGTTAGGTCAATAGTCCAAGTTCCTTGTCCTAAGTAAACATTAGGCTCTACATCGCTAGAAGAGATTACAGTTCCATTAGTATTGGTAAAAGTCCATTCATGAGAAATCAAGTTAGATCCCGAAGGATCAAATGAATTATTTACAGCTTGAAAATCTCCTTCACACCTATCATTAAGTCCAGATAGAAATGTAAAAGCTGCAATAGGTGTTGCGATGACTTCTACACAAATAGCTTTTCTAATTATTGTTCCATCTAACAAAGTGACTTGAACGCTAATGTTTCCGGAATTGGCAACATTATTCCATACCACGGTAAAATCTGGGTTTTGATTTGCAGAAGAAGTAATTCCGCCTGCTTGATCCCATAATATGCTATCTATGTTTCCATCAGGATCGCTTAAGGAAAATGTTACTTCTGTATTTTCACAAAACTTAATACAAACTTCCTCGCTTATTTCTTCAATAGGAACTAATACGCCAAATTCATCTACATTATCATCATACTCCACACACCCTACACTTGAGTCTATGTTAAGTTGATGTTTGATTGGGAATAAACGGTATTTAAAATAGAGGATAATAAGAAAACTGACAATAATAAACAGTAGCGTAAAGTGTTCAAAGTAATAGTAATATGTTGGTTAGATACTTTAAAACTATAGTAATGTCAAATATTTGTTTTAAATAATATATTAAAGTTTTCTTAAATTTTGGTTTTAAAAAATGATTAATCATAAATATTTTATAAAAAAATCAATACCTATAGGGTTCACAGACATAAATATGTAAGAGTTGATTATAGTAGAAATCCGAATGGATTTTTAAACTTTATATAGAAAATCAGATAAACGTTTTATGTGATTATGACAATTCATACGAACTGACAAAAAGGTTCAGTCGCATTAACTATGCAATATGATACATAAAATGCACTCCGTGTTGCGGTAAAATCGCGTAAACGGCTCTTAGAGATCAAAATAAATCCAGATCACACCAACAGATCACACCAACACCTAGATCGTTAAAATACATTCACCAAGGCGCTCCACTAGAACTCACAAGATGAAAAGTAGAACTCACAGGATAAAAATAACTTAGAACCTTAGAACCGCAACACTCCAAATTTTTACTAGCTATGGAATATGCGTATGTTGTGCTACGGTAGGTAACAACGGTTATAATTCATTGCAAGTTAATAGCTAGCCAATGGCTGTTAGTAATTGGATCTACAGCCGCAGCCCTTTTGAGGTATTTACTGAACTGTCGTCTGTAAAAAAAAACAGACCACAAATAAAGTAAAAGAGCTGGGCTGCTTTTTGTGGCATCAAGATTTTGGCTTACTTTCATGCAACGAAATCATAACCAAGACCGTTGTGGCACATTATAATGAAATCCGTAAATGATAAGAAAATTTAGCAAAGAAAAAATTTCGATTCAAAATATTGGAAGGCAAAGATTTTGGATTGGCATATTTTCAGGCTTGTTTTCTGCCATTATAATTACGCTAACTTTTAATTACTTTCGAGAATTATTTCGCTTTTTCACAACTATATCGGCTGATTTACTAATTCTAGGAGAATCAGAATTACAATTTTACAATTACTTCTTTGCTACACTAGGAACAGTTTTAGGTCTTTCAATTACGGTCTCGATTTGGATGTCAAATAACAATCATAAAAGAAAAAGAGATCGAATTTATAAACTATACGCAGGAACGAATATTATTTTCCTGTTTTGGCTAATTTTAATGATGATTGCTCGATTTGGTTCAGTTATACCATTGGTTTTATATGCAATGCCTGGATATGATAATCAATTAAACCTATTTGAAGAATATTGGTTTTTATTTGTTCTAATTCCAATTGTAGTTTTTACTCAAAATTGGTTTATAGTTAGACGAATATATCATTCTGGAAAATGGATACTCTTTTCATTATTAATTTGTTTACTAACAGCCTTTTCTTTAAAAATCACAACGTCAGTTAATCAAGAAATACTTAATAATACTTATTTTAAAAAATTTGAAACGGATTATAATTATGTTGACCAACAATTAGCCAAAGCCAAAATTAAATACGGAATTGAATTTCAAGAAAAAACAATAAGTACTTTAAAAAAATGGCACACCGAAAGTTCACTCGACCAAGTAATGAGTTTGAAATTGACATTTTCTAAAGACAATAAAGTTTCTCTAGACACAATTATTCTTCAAAAAATTGTGATTAGAAACTTTAAAGAAGGTGGTTGGTATTATAGAAGTAATTCCATTGAAAATTGGCGTTACGCTTATCCAATAGATGTATATAGGCAACTTGAATATTATGATATTAACTCAAATGAATCAAAAGAACTTTTAGAAATAATAAGAGAACAAATTAACCTTGTTAATACACCCGAAATTGACTGGGAAGAATATGACAAACACACTAATACTGAAATAAGAAAAAGTTTGGGAGTGAAATATAACGTTCCTGAACCATTGATTGAACAGTTAGAAAAAGTGAGAGACAGTATAATGAAAAATAAAAAATATTCCCAAATTCAAACAAATTTACCTGAATTACAAGACACAGAAAAAGAATAATAACGTGCCACAACACCGTGTATAATTAATGGCTAGCCCTCGCCTACTCACAAAAATCCTAGCGGATTTTCTATTCGGTTTGTATTTACTAAATTAGGTGCTTCAACACGCCACTAATCATACACAAGACCGTTAGGTGCAATTTGCTCACTCATATGAAAATACCTAAAATAAAAGGAATAATCGACAGACGAATTTTAATCAATTACCAAATTGATAAAGAAGTCTTGGAGAATTATTTACCAAAACCTTTTAAACCAAAATTAGTAAACGGAAAAGGAATTGCGGGAATCTGTTTGATAAGATTAAAAGAAATCAGACCGAAAGGTTTACCGAAACAAATCGGAATTTCCTCGGAAAATGGAGCTCATAGAATTGCAGTCGAATGGACAGAAAACGGAAAGCAAAAAGAAGGAGTTTATATTCCAAGAAGAGATACTTCTTCTAAATTAAATTCTTTAGCTGGTGGAACTATATTTCCTGGAATTCACCATTTTGCAAATTTTAAAGTAGCCGAAAAAGACGGAAACTACGAAGTCGGTTTTATTAGTGATGACAAAACTTCACTATCAATAAAAGCAAAAGAAACAAATCATTGGAATACTAAAAGTGTATTTGAAAATTTAGAATGTGTTTCCGAATTCTTTGAAAATGGCTCTATTGGATATTCTCCAGACAAAAATGACTTTGATGGACTTGAATTAAAAGCATATAATTGGAAAGTTTCCCTTTTGGAAGTTGAGAATGTAAAATCAAGCTTTTTTGAGAATGAAAGTATTTTTCCAAAAGGATCTGTGAAATTTGATAATGCATTATTAATGAAAGATATTGAACACGAATGGGTTGGACTATCGAAAATAAAAAACTGCACCTAACACCGTATATAGCTCATAGCTAATCAGTTGCTTGATCGAAGTTATAGCATATTTGCTAGTCCGCTAAATTTTTTAATTTGGCTTATTGAGTAAAAAAGATAATAATAAAATTAAAAAATTTGCTAGTGCTTAACCGAAAAGTAATCGCTATTTTTCACGCTACGAGCCATATACACAACCGTTGTGTGTAAGTGAAAAAAAATAGAACTGAAATTTAAAACTAGAAATATGAAAACAAAATTGAATTTAAAAGAACTTTTTTCTACAATATTAATGACAGTAGTTTTTATGACTGTAACTTCTGAATTAAACGCTCAAGAAAAAAAAGCAGAATTAAAAGATTTCAAAATTCTCATTGAGAAAACTGAAAACGGAATAAAAATGAAGAGTACTGAAGGAAGTGCATGGATTGACTTATCGTTTAGCTTGAATAATTACCAAACTCAAATGGTAGATGAATATGGAATGACGGAGTTGGAAAACGTATCAGAAAACAAAGACAATAATCTTGCAGATTTTTTATTTACGATATCTAAAACGGAAAACGGAGTTGAACTTAAAGGTATTGAAGGAACAGCCTGGACTCAATTGCAATTCTCTCTTGCTAAGAATAAAAAGCACGTAATTAATCAATACGGAGTAACAAGTCTGAACTAAAAACACCTACACACAACAGCGCATATAGCAAATAGCGGTCAATCATTGTGAAGAGAGCCGCTACTTGCCATATACGCACACGTTGCCACCAATTTGAATGAACATCAGAAATCCAATATATTCATTTAGTTTAATAGTCTTTCTTTTCGGAATTTTCATATTCCTAATTATGGGATTTTGGGGAATTGGAGCTATACTTTGGTTGTTTGGAATTTATTCAATTTTACTATTAACAAGTTTTTTACTTAAAAAATTCAAAGTCAAATACCGACAAATTATTGAATGGACTTTAATATTTGTTTATGTTCTATCCCACACTTTGTACCATTTAAATTGGGACGTTGGAAGTGAAATTTATTTCACAAATGAAAATGAACCTTTTGTTGGAAAAAATCAGAGTTTTATAATAGTTTTCGGAATAGAAAACCAACCAAAACTAGAAAGTAATTATTTTACAAATAATAAAATCCTCATTCCCGAAAATGGAATTTTATTAACTTCTTCAAAAAAGGAAATATTTAAACATAGATATAGATTTCCTGTAGTTGGTAGTGGAGAAAAGTTTTCAGCCACTTACTTTGAGCAATATAATTGTTACGGAGAAAAAAATTACAAATTTAATTACGTTGTTGGAACAATAAGCGACTTGGGTGAAGTTGATTATAGATACAGAGATTCAATTGGAGATTTAATTTGTGAAAAACTCAAAAATGAAGATTTTAAAAACAATCTAAAAGTAGGTTATGAAAACGGAAATTATCTTGACCAAAAAGAGGTTTTAATAAATTATCAGAATTTGACTAAACTTCCAAACGGACTTTTAGAATTGAGAAATCTTGAGTATTTAAATGTGCATTCTAATAAACTGAAAGTATTCCCTAAAAGTATTTTAGAGTTTCCAAAACTTAAAAGACTGACAATTGGATATAATGAAATTAAAACAATTCCTGAATGGATTGGCGGAATTAAAAATTTAGAAAGTCTTGCAGTAAATGGAAATGATTTGACTTCAATTCCTGATACGTTATTGACTTTACCGAAACTGAATTATTTGCTAATAAGAGAAAATGATTTTGACGAATCGGAAATAAAAGAAACAATTGAAAAATTTGAACAAAAAGGAGTGACAGTCCAATATGAATAAAAAAACTGGTGGCAACACCGTATATAATTTATTGCTAGTTTTAGCTTACTTACGAAAATCTTTGCGGATTTTCTATTCGGTTTTTATTTGCTAAATTAGGTGCTTAAACCTCGCAACAAATCATATACAATCACGTTGTAAGCAATTTAAGAAAACCGAAAACTCAATGAATAAAATCCTATTATTGATACTGATTTTGTTTCTAAACCAAAGTTGTAAAGACAATAAAACTGAATTGCCAAATTCTATTAAAATCATTACGAAATTTAAAGTTTTAGATGAAAAAATTAGTCCGAATAATATGAACTGTTCTGAAAAGAGTGTTCCGTTTTTAAAAATGAAAGAAAATGATTGCTCATTCTCAATTGGAATTTATGAATTTGATATTGAAAAAAAATATCTGATAGACGAAAATGGAAATCTAAAAGAATTTTGGAAATATCTTTCAGAAGGTCCACTAACATATTCTTTAAGCCAACTAAATTCAGATAAGAAATATAAAAAATACGAGAATTTAGAAAAATTCAATGTTCGAGTCTCAAAAAGTGGAACTGAAATAATAGATACCAATGACACTTTGAGAATTGAACAAATCTTTAAATCTGAAAAATTAATATTAATGAAAAAATCGGAGAATATTGGAAGAAGAATATTGTACGAATATGAATAAAAAACTGCTTACAACACCGTATATAACTCATAGCTAATTAGTTGTTTAATCGAAGTTATGGCATATTTGCAAGTCCACCAAATTTTTTAATTTGGCTTATTGAGAAAAAAGATAATAATAAAATTAAAAAATTGGCTCGTGCTGAACCGAAAAGTAATCGCTATTTTGTACGCTACGAGCCATATACATCACAGTTGGCAGTAATTTGAGAAAACCACGAACCTTAATGAATAAGAACAAAAAAATAGCACTTTTCATAATAATTCTAATCGGAATTTTTGTGCCTTTTATTGATTCCATTCTGATTTTTGAAATGTTCTTTCTTCTAATTCCTTTTGCAATAATTTTCGTTTTGACTTTGATTTATTTAATTGTGAGTCTGATAAATAAAAAATTGAATCCACGAAAAGCTTTATTTGTCTTTTCAATACTTCCGATTTTCGTAATATCACAGCTAACTTCTGATTTTGTATTTGACAGAATCCAGAGATTTAGAATTAAAAGAGCGATTGTAGAAATTGAAAAATCAAAAAATAACAATGGGGAATTTCCAAAGAACATTGATTTAAAAATGGGTGTCGAATATACAGCAGGAGAAAATGGTTATGCGTTCAAATATTCAAGAGGATTTTTAGAAACTGTAAGATATAATTCAACTGATAAAGAATTTGTAGTTTATGGATGGAATGATTAAAAAAACTACTACCAATGTATTCGTGTATAATTACTAAATGAAAGAAAGTAAAACTTTAAAATGGATTTTTATTTCGGTTGGCGGAATTTTAATATGCCTGATTAGTTTTACGCTAATTTACGATTTATTAATTCCTGACATTTGTTACTATCACACTAACGAAATGAATCCAATTATGAATCTTTTTTATAGTGCTGGAGGTGCTGACAATGGACATCCAAGTCCGAATTTATTGAACTTGATAGCATCATTAATTATTGGCGGAATTTTAGGGTTTGGAATTTATAAATATTTAACGAATAAAAACAAACGAAAAATAAAAACTACTGCCAACACCGTATAAAATTAATTGCTAGTTCTAGCCTACTTACGAAAGTCCTCGCGGACTTTCTATATGTGATTTATTTACTAACTTTAGTGCTTAAACCACGCAACTAATCTTATACAAACACGTTACCTACAATAGCACAAAAACCCCAAGCTACGGCCAACGCTACCATAATGCTCGGTATATAATTCTGAAGTGAATAGTAAAGCCTCCCTCCGATCCATTACTGAGATAATATATAAAATGCACTCCGTGTTGCGGTAAAATCCCGTGAACGGCTCTTAGAGATCAAAATAAACCCGGATCATACAAACACCTAGATCGTTAAAATACATTCGCCAGGGCTTTCTATTAGAACTCAGAGAATGAAAATATATCAGACCCTTAGAACCGCAACACTCCAAATATTTACTAGCTATGGAATATGCGTATGTGGTGCTACAGTAGGTAACAACGGTTATAATTCATTGCAAGTTAAGAGCTTGCCAATGGCTGTTAGTGATTGGATCTACAGCCGCAGCCCTTTTGAACGTTTAATAAAAACTGTCGTCTGTAAAAAAAACAGACCACAAATAAAGTAAAAGAGCTGGGCTGCTTTTTGTGGCATCAGGTTTTTGGCTTACTTTCATGCAACGAAATCATAACCGAGACCGTTGTCATTAATTATAAAACAAGTACAAAAAGACATGAAATATATCATTACAACCATTCTCCTTTTGTTTATCAACTATACGAATGGACAAGACATTTTTAATAGTATTAAGTCTGGTAACCAAGATGAGTTGCTAACTCTATTAAAAAATGGAGAAGGGACTAAACAGTTTAATGAAAACGGATTAACACCTTTATGGATGGCGGTTTTTAAAAATGATACTACCTCTGTAAGAATCTTAATTGAAAATGGAGCCGATGTTAATGGACTGACTAAAAAAGGTCTGACCCCGATAATTGTAGGTTCTATGGCTAATGCAACGGAGAGTGTCGGAATATTAATAAAAAACGGTGCGGATGTAAACTGGAAATCAGCAGAAGTAGGTAACCAACAACCGATTCGATTTGCTTCTAAAAAGGGCACTATTGAGTTTATAAAAATGTTACTTGAAGCTGGCGCAGATATGGAATCTACCGCAAATGATGGAGGAACTCCTTTACTCGCAGCGGTTTACAGCAATAATTATAGTCTTGCTAAATTCTATTTCGAGAAGGGTGCAAAAGTTGATATTCTAGCTAGAGACGGAGAATGCATAATTCATGAAGCAATCAAAACAAAAAACCCTAAAATGGTGGAGCTCGCACTTCAATATGATTGTCCGTTAGACTTCAAAGATGGTAAAGGGTTAAGCACAAAAGAAATTGCAAACGCTACTGGAGACAAAAAAATTAAGAATCTGATTAAGACCGCGCTAAAATAACTAATGACAACAAAACCTATAAACAATACGGGCTTCGGGCTTAAACGAATAGTCTGTGTATATTTATGAAGTCCGCAAAATCTTTTGGATTTTGCTTTAAACAAGGAAAAGAAAAAACAAAACAAAAAGATTTTGCTATGTGCGTGGCGGAAAGCAAATGCTAGTTTGCCCCCGTACTGTTCATAGCTAAACCGTTACCTACAATAGCACAAAAACCCCAAGCTACGGCCAACGCTACCATAATACTCGGTATATAATTCCGAAGTAAATAGTAAAGCCTCTCTCCGATCCATTACTGAGATTATATATACAATGCACTCCGTGTTGCGTTAAACAGCGCGTGAATGGCTCTTAGAGATCAAAATAAATCCAGATCATACCAACACCTAGATCGTTAAAATACATTCCCCAAGGCGCTCCATTAGAACTCACAAGATGAAAAGTAGAACTCACAGAATGAAAATATATCATAACCTTAGAACCGCAACACTCCAAATATTTACTAGCTATGGAGTATGCGTATGTGGTGCTACGGTAGGTAACAACGGTTATAATTCATTGCAAGTTAAGAGCTTGCCAATGGCTGTTAGTGATTGGATCTACAGCCGCAGCCCTTTTGAACGTTTAATGAAAACTGTCGTCTGTAAAAAAAACAGACCACAAATAAAGTAAAAGAGCTGGGCTGCTTTTTGTGGCATCAGGTTTTTGGCTTACTTTCATGCAACGAAATCATAACCGAGACCGTTAGGCACAATTAAAAAAAATACCATGAAAAAGTTCAATATTATATTACTGACTTCTACTTTAGTTCATTTATCCTTGTTTGCACAAACCCATACAAAGATTATTGACATGCATATTCACTCCTACACTGAAAGTGAATTTGAAGGAAAAGAACCAGACCAAGATTATTACGGTAATAAAGGTTCAAAAGATGCAGAATCACACCGTTTAGAAACATTTGCTGCATTTGAAAAATTTAATATCGTTAAGGCAATGGTAAGTGGTAATCCTGAAAGTGTTGAGAATTGGGTAACAAAAGATAGTAATCAACGTATCATAAGAGGTATTTTAATGTATACACCAGATGATTATGACATGGATTCTGTAAAATTTGAACAAATGGTGAAAGATAATAAAATTGAAGTTTTCGGAGAAACCGCGCCTTATTACGGTGGGACAACGTTAAGTGATTCTATTTGGCAGCCTTACTTACAAATTTGTGAAAAATATGATATTCCTGTGGCTGTACACATGGGGGGAGGAGATCCTGGTGGAACATATTCTTGGTCACCAAAAGCAAGATTAAAATTAGGTGATCCATATACAATTGAAGATGTTTTGGTGAAATATCCTAAACTTCGAATTTATATGATGCATGCTGGTGGAGAAGATTGGCCAGAGCATGCTCTTAGGCTCATGGCCTATTATCCACAACTCTATACAGATCTTGCAGTAATGTTATGGGTAGAACCTAATACACAACGCTATATTAAAGAATTTATCAAAAACGCAAAAGAAGCTGGTTATCTAAATCGAGTAATGTTTGGCTCTGATCAAATGAAATTTCCATATGCTATTGAAAAATCAATTAATTTCCTAAAAAGTCTTGATTTCTTGACAGATAAAGAGAAAGAAGATATTTTTTATAATAATGCAGCAATATTTTTAAAATTGAAAGAATAACTGTGCCTAACACCGTATAAAAATAATTGCGGTTTAGTGCTATAAAAAAGGTAGTTGCGTGTTTGCTACATCTGATTTTCCTGCGGAAAATCCTCGCACGCAAACCCGCAACTATTCTTATACATAAACGTTGTGATCAATTAAGAAAAATAAAATAACTTTAACATGAGAAATATTATTACTGTCCTATTTTTATTAATTACAAGTTGCATAGCAGCTCAATCTAAACAGCAGTTTACTAACCTAGGTGACTTCACGACCGAGGATGGATATATCATTAAGGACTGCAAAGTTGGGTATAGAACTCTAGGAAAACTCAATGCTGAGAAGACCAATGCGGTATTATGGCCTACCCATTTTACAGGTACCAGCGAAGGTGCGATTGGATGGCCAAACATCATAATGGATACAACAGGATTATATGTGATTGTTGTGGATGCGCTTACCAATGGCATATCCTCATCTCCATCTAATACACCTGATTTTCCCGATATAACCATTCGGGATATGGTCAACTCCCAGTATAAATTAGTAACTGATCACTTGAATATTAACCATTTGTATGCTGTTGTAGGAATATCCATGGGAGGCATGCAAGCGTTTGAATGGTTAGTTGCCTATCCTGATTTTATGGATAAGGCTATTCCTATAATTGGTAGTCCTAAACAGTCGTCATACGATCTTTTAGTTTGGCAAACTATGGCTGACATTATTACAACTGCACAAAAGAACAAACAAGATTTGGACGTTGCTTTAAAACTGGCTGAAAACATCGAATTTATCAATCTATACACGCCCACTTATGTTGTTAATAAATACCCAGCTGACAGTGTAGATGCTTACATAGGTGAAGGATTTACAATGAAACCCTTAAATGTTCTAGGTGGGTTGAACGCAATGATTTCACTTGACATCTATAAAAGTGCAAGTAGTGATATTGAAAATATTTCGGATGTAATTAAAGCTGATTTACTGGTTATTGTTTCGAAACAAGACCATCTAGTAAATCCGATTTCATCTACCATCTTAGCTGAAAAGTTAGGCGCTAAATTAGTGACTTTGACAGGTGACTGTGGTCATTCAGCAGTTTTTTGTGAAGCTGAAAAAGTAAAGAAAGCTGTTACAGAATTCTTAAAAAAAACTGATCACAACAATGGCTAGCTGTCAATAGCTAGCAGTGGGCTAAACGCTCAAAACCCAACGCGCCGCCAGCTACTGCAGCTAGCCTAGACGTTGTGCACAATACGAAAAAAACCCGCTAATGGAATTAAAAAACCACCGAATAATTATTGCAAGCGATGTTCAGCGTGACGGAATTGGAATAGAAATATATGAAAATGATAAACTGATTATCGAAATATTCAGGAGCGACAGCGAACGGGAGAGAACGATAAGAACCTTCAAACAAAATATACCAATTAATTTTATGGAAGAATATATCGCTATTTTTAAAAAAGAAATACCTTGGGAATTTATCGATGATTAAAGAACCAATTCAGATAGGACGTTGGAAAATAACCAACGACGGAATAAGTACGTCAAAAGAAAATAATGCCCCAGTAGAATTCGAAATATCTAAAATCTAGGATTATGAGAAAAAGGGAGAGCATTACGTATTTGAATTACCTGTTTATCTCTGCTCAATAGCGTATATCTCTAATGTAGATTTACTTGATTTTAATAGTGCCTTTTTGGTTTGCCAAGAATTATTTAGTGAAACAAAACCAAAACAATTACCAAAAATTAGTTGGTCTGAAACTTTGCGTAGACAGTACAAAAGAATCAATGGAAGTTTGGATATAAATTCATTTGATGGCAGAAAACAATATGAGTTTGAAAAAGAATACTTTAACGAATTGAGTTTTGAAGACAAACTTGAGTTAATGAAAATAGATCCAAAAAAAGATTACTTAAAAGATAACGAAGTATTTGGAGACGAAATTAGCCGAAAGAACTGAAAAAGTACTGTGCACAACAACGTATATAGCTCATAGCTTATCAGTTGGTTAATTAAAAGTTTAAGCATATTTGCAAGTCCGCCAAATTTTTTAATTTGGCTTATTGAAAAAATAAAGTAATAATAAAATTAAAAAATTGGCTTGTGCTTAACCGAAAAGTTATCGCTATTTTGCACGCTACGAGCCATATACATCACCGTTGGCAAACGTTAATACAAAGAACTTAGAAAATGAAAAAAATAATCTTTTTGACTTTATTAATCTCAATTTTAATTAGTTGTAACAAGGATGATGACCAAATTATAGTTGATCCAGAATTAACTGTAACAGATGCAGATGGTAATGTATATCAAACCATTACAGTTGGGGGTCAAATTTGGATGCTGGAAAATCTAAAAACAACAAAATACAATGATGGCACACCTATAACACAATACAACATCAATATTCATGGCAATAATTGGGGTGCACTTGGCAGTATGTTTAATAGTGAGGGATTTTATCAATGGGCAGATACGTGGGATTTAAACAACCAATTTGATGAAGATTTGCCATTTGACTATTATGGGGCAATGTATAATCATTTTGCTATTGAATCTGGCAAAATAGCACCAGT
The DNA here is from genome assembly GCF_002831625.1 of Nonlabens sp. MB-3u-79. Classification (NCBI taxonomy): domain Bacteria; kingdom Pseudomonadati; phylum Bacteroidota; class Flavobacteriia; order Flavobacteriales; family Flavobacteriaceae; genus Nonlabens; species Nonlabens sp. MB-3u-79. The sequence goes on from NZ_CP025116.1 coordinate 2,633,687, forward strand.
AGGTTGGAGAATGCCAACAAGTCAAGATTTCATAGAATTGGAAAATTATCTTACTAATAACGGTCAATCAGGTACAGAAGGAGAAGCCCTTAAAACTGAGGCAGGATGGCTTGATCCTGCTGGAAATGGAACTGACGCAATTGGATTTAAAGGGTTGCCAAATGGTTACATCAATGCTCTTGGTGGACCAACATTAGGCGGTGGAATATGTACTTGGGCAACTAGTGATGTGAGTGTACAAAATGGCACAAGAACTGTGATTAATTTATTTGATACAACGACAATAATTTATGAGAATAATGCAATTCAAATTGGAGCAGGTATAAGATGTATAAAAGAATAACATTTGCTAACAATGTATATAAAAGACAGGTAAAATAGTCCTAAATTACAAAGTATTGGCTCGAATCAAACTTTGTGCTTAACTGAAATTTTCGTGCTTCTTAATCGCCAACTTCTTTTAGCTGCGAAACGTTGGCAAACATATACGAAATGATGAAAATCAGATATACAAAAGAGAGATTAAGAAGTAATTCAAGGATGGGAATCTTCTTTTTAGCAATCGGAATTATTCTCGTTTTGCTCTCTTTTATCACCTCAGAATGGAAAGAAATTTCACTCGCATCTATTGGAATTGGACAAATTGGAGCTGGAATTTTCATGTTTATAATTTATTACTTTGAAAACAGAAAACAATATCTGACTCTAAAAAACGGAGAATTAATAAAAAACAGTCTATTTCCAAAAAAAATAAAACTAGCCGAAATAAAGTCTATAAGGGAATTTGCTGGAGACTTAAAACTGATTACACAAAAAACTGAGTTCATAATTAACACTCAAATCATTGAACCGAATTCTCTAATGGAATTGAAAACTGAATTGAAAAATTATAATCTGAAATAAAAATACGATTTACCAACAACGTATATAATTTAATGCTGGCTTCCTGACTACTTACGAAAATCCTCGTGGATTTTCTATCTGTGTTTTATTTGCTAAATTAGTTACTTGAACCTCGCAACTAACCATACACAACCGTTAGTAGCAAGCATAACTAAATCTGAACAATGATTTAAACATCTTAAAATTAACATTAAACAATTAAATTATGAAAGTATATCTGAGTTTGTTTTTTGCACTCACATTGACTTTTATCTTGTTTGAGAAAAATGATGATTCCAATAAAAATAAGTTATCTATCTTGACTTCATTAAAGGATAAAAATATATTATCTTATAACGAGAGTCTTAATAAATGGACGGAGTTAAAAATAGTCAATGGAAATTCATATATATATAAAACAACTTTTCTATCATGGGCTGGTTTTGGAAGCACAACTAAATTAAAAATTATAGACGGTAAGGTAAAAGCAAGGGTTTATAAGGAGTTTAGAGCTGATGAGCAAACAGGTGAGCGAATCATAACAGATTCTTATGATGAGAATGAGTATGTATTAGGTAGTCATGAGAAAGGAGCATCACCATTGACAATAGATAAACTATATAGTTCTTGTGCAAGTGATTATTTAGTGGTTGATAAAGAAAAAAACACATTATACTTTGAAACTGAAATTAATGGAATAATGACGCTATGTGGATTTGTCCCAAATGGATGTGCTGATGATTGTTATCAAGGTATTTCTATAGACTCATTTGAATGGGTTAATTAATATATTTATCAAATAGAATAAAGCCAGCCGCCAACACCGTGTATAATTAATTGCTTGGTCACTGCCGACTTACGAACATTCCTGTGGAATATTCTATCTTTGATTTATTTGCTAAATTAGTTGCTTATCCACGCAACTAACCATACACAATCACGTTAGCTACCATTAAAACCAAATCGTGTTAGTCAAGCAGGGATTTGTGTTAATGAAACTGAATTGATGTTTCTAGCTTTGTAAAAAGCAAATATATGAGCGAGCAGGTAATTCATTCTAAATCAATCAATGATCTTCTATCAGGAATGGGATTGGAAAAGCCAACTCACCCGTTAATCACAATCATTGACACAAAAAGACTGTCCTACGGTGAAGATACGGTTGGAATGCGCTTCTCTTCAGATCTGTATTGCATTGCCTTAAAAGACTCAAGTTGTGGTATTGATTATGGACGAAACCACTATGATTTTGATGAGGGCGTATTGATGTTTACAGCTCCTGAACAAATAATAACCGTTAACAAGCCACAGAAACTAAATCAAGTAAAAGGTTGGATGCTCTATTTTCATCCTGATTTGATTAGAAAAACGGCTCTTGGTGAAAAAATGGATTCCTATAACTTTTTCAATTATGAAGTTTATGAAGCCCTGCACCTTTCTCAACAAGAGCAAAATACACTTACCCAAATTGTAGAACTCATTAAGAGTGAAATAAAAGAACGAATTGACAATCACAGTCAACAAGTTTTAGTTTCCAATATTGAATTGTTACTGAACTATAGTGTTCGTTTCTATGAGAGACAATTCAACACACGTTCTGCCAGTAATCTTGATATTGTATCCAAGGTTGAAGTCCTGCTAAAAGATTATTACAAGAACAATGAGTTAATTGATAAAGGCCCACCTACCATTCATTATCTAGCTGATAAATGTAATCTCTCCCCTAGTTATTTAAGTGATTTACTCGCCAAAGAAACAGGACGTTCTGCTAAAGACCACATTAATGACTTTTTAGTCGAAAAAGCTAAAAACCTGTTACTAAGCTCGACAGATTCAATTAGTGGCATTGCCTACACGCTTGGTTTCAATTACCCTCATTATTTCGGGAGGCTGTTCAAACAAAAAACGGGTAAAACACCACAAGAATACAGGCAGTTAAACTAAAACAAAAAAGGAAGAAAAACAGCTTCCTTTTTTGTTTCTGCGATTTGTGTTTAACCTTCCTCTTTTAGTGTTAAAAGAACACTCATAACTGTAGGATATTTGTTTCATCAAAACATTAAAATTAAAAAAGATGAAACATAAAATTTTAGTTACAGGGGCAAGTGGAGCTTTTGGCAGTTTAACTTGTATTCAATTAGCAGAAAATGGGCATCAAGTTGTAGGAACAATGCGTTCTATACAAGGGAAGAATGCAGAAATCGCCAATGAACTAAAATCAAAAGGAGTTCAATTGGTGGAAATGGATGTTACCAATGAAGAAAGTGTTAATGAAGGAGTAAAATCAGCCATTGATAGAATGGAAGGGATTGATACTGTTTTCAATAACGCTGGAATTGGAGCAAATGGGATTCTTGAATCTTTTACCGCAGAGGATATTCAAAAAGTATTTGACGTAAACGTTTTTGGCGTACAACGACTTTTGAGAGCTGTTTTACCACATTTTAGACAACAAGGTAAGGGCACAATAATTCACACATCAAGTTGTATAGGTAGAGTTACAACACCATTTTTAGCCGCTTATTCAGCCTCAAAATATGCATTAGAGTCTTTAGCAGAAGGATACAGAGCTGAGCTTTCAGGATTTGGTATTGAATCTTGTATTGTGGAGCCAGGCGGAATGCCAACTGCATTTATGGGAGCTATGTTAAAGCCAAGCGATGACAGCAGAAATGAGGGGTATGGTGAAATGGTATATGCACCAGATGCTTCTTTGAATGGTTATATTGGTTATTTGGAATCCATTCCAAACCAAAGACCGCAAGCGATTGCTGATGCAGTAGCAACATTAGTGGAAACTCCTTTTGGCGAAAAACCATTTAGAACCGTTGTCGATTTTTCAGGTTTGAAAGAACCGATTGAGAATTACAACAATGTATTAGAACAAACTACCAAAGGGATTTATGGTGCCAATGGAGTAGATAATTTATTA